>NZ_JBODRU010000001.1:1849675-2045484 GCF_050632815.1 Chryseobacterium sp. JK1
AACCGGACTCGAACCGATGACCTTCGGGTTATGAGCCCGACGAGCTACCTACTGCTCCATCCCGCGATATTGGATTGCAAAGGTACGAATATTTTTTACAAATCCTAATTTTTCTTTTAAATAAAGGGCTTTTATGAAAACTATTTTATTATTTGTATCTTTGTTTTATGGCAAAAATATTGAAAATTTACCCGGACAATCCACAGGAAAATCTTGTGAATGAAGTCATTAAAACATTAAATAACGGCGGATTGATTATCTATCCTTCAGATACAATTTATGCCCTAGGCTGTAATATTTTTGATATAAAAGCCATGGAAAAACTTGCTCAACTTAAAAAAATGAAGCTAGAAAAGTCGAAATTCTCAATAATCTGTAATGATCTGAGCCATCTTTCCGACTTTACAAGACCTATTGATACTTCTGTTTTCAGATTTCTGAAAAGCCACCTTCCCGGTCCCTTCACCTTTATTCTTGAAGCCAACAAAAGTTTACCATTAGCTTATAAAGGGCACAAAACAATCGGTATCCGTGTTCCTGATCACCCGATTCCACAGCTTATTGTTGAAAAACTGGGCCATCCTATCGCCTCCACCTCCATCAGAGATGATGATGAGATCATCGAATATTCTACTGATCCTGAACTTATCGCTGAAAAATATGATCATTTAGTAGATATCGTCATTGATTCCGGGTATGGAGACAATGTTGCTTCTACGATTGTAGACCTTACTTCCGGAGAGCCTGAAGTTATCCGTCAGGGAAAAGGAATTATTTAGTTTTAAGTCTATAATGAAAAGGTAGAAGTTGACAATTTAGGGATGATAGATTATGATTATGGACATTAAGGGGAAATATTCTATAGGAATTTTACTCACGTTTGTGCTTTTGGCAGCAGCAATGCTTTACATTTTTCCGGTGATAGGCATGATTACCGGCATAAAAGAAATCTCTGCCATCAGTTTCTTCTGGAGCAGGATTGGAATATGGTGTATTTTACTTATTACCTTTCTATATAATTACTCTATAGAGAAAAACTCTTTCCTATTGAAAGAGGAGAAAAAATATTCCGCTACATTCTATATTAAAGCTATTGTTTCCTTATATCTGATCTGTAGTGTCGGAGGAGCATTTTTGAATCTGATCATCCAATTCTTTACTCATGAAAAAATAAGCAGCAAGCTTTTTCAGCTTTCTTTAATTTTTAAGAACAATTATTTTTTAATTATTTTTACAAGTTTTACGGCAGGTGCTGTGGAAGAATTTCTGATGCGTGGATATATACAGCCCAGGATTGAGAAGATATACAACAGTCCTGTATTTGGAATCCTTATTTCTTCCCTCTTATTCGGAATTCTTCACAGTACGTATGGAACCATAGGTCAGGTCGTTGTCCCTTTCTTCATTGGTCTCGTTTTTGCCGTTTTTTATAAAAAATATTCAAATATCAAAATTCTGATCATCTGTCATTTTCTGATTGATTTTATATCTCTTATGATCATGAATTCTATTGATAGTAAACATTTATCTGTATTTTTAACATTATGAAAATTATAACATCACCTGCCAAATTAATGAATGTAGAAAACACAACGGAACTGTTGAAATCTACGACTCCGAAATTCATTGAAGAGGCAGCATTTATACAAACTTATTTAAAAGAAAAATCGCCCAAATACCTTTCAGAATTAATGGAAATATCGGCTAAACTGGCTGATGAGAACTGGGAGAGAAACCAAAAATGGAAATCAAAACCTACGGCTAAAGAATCTGCACCTGCAATGTTTGCATTTACGGGTGAAGTATACAGAGGTTTGGATGCCAAAACACTGGACAAAGATGCCGTAGATTATCTGCAGAAAAATTACAGAATGCTTTCTGGATTATATGGACTTTTGAAACCTTCCGATAAAGTGATGCTTTACCGATTGGAAATGGGACGTCCTTTCGAATTCGATCAGTATAAAAATCTTTACGAGTTCTGGAGAGAAAAAATCACAGATCAGCTGAACACCGAAATGAAAAAAGGGGAAATCCTTCTTCATCTTGCCAGCAATGAATATGGAAAAGTAATCGACAGAAAAAAGCTGAACCATACTGTTGTTGATTTCGATTTCTACGAATTAAAAGACGGAAAACTGAAAACCATTGTAGTGTATACCAAACATGCCAGAGGACTTGTTGTAAGATTCTGCGCTGAAACCAATGCCAAAACATTGGAAGATGTAAAAGCTTTCAACTACGAAGGATACAGAATTGATGAAGAAAAATCTACCGATACAAAACTTGTTTTTACCCGATAAATGAATATTCCAGAAATCCAAAATATTGTATTTCCAAAGATTTTGAAACTTGTCTTTTCGATGGGTTTTGTAATCTCCTGTGCTCAGGAAAAAGAAGCATCAATTAATGGATTTCTGGACAATCATACTTTTAACAGTTCTTATAGCGATACACTGTACTTTAGGACCAACAACATTTTCGCAGTCACAAAATTAAAGAATCCCGAAAGAAAAACCGGCAATCTGGTCAATCGTGATGGGCTTTCTTATATTCAGGAGTCGTACACAGAATATCTTCCGGACGGCAGAAAACTGTATCAAAGACGTTATTACGACACCAATTCAATTGAAGAAAAGTTTCATTATAAAAATAATCTTCTTATTCTTAAAGAATCTGTAGAGAATAAAAAACTCTATCATTATAACTGGCTTTTCTACAACAAAGAAAATTATCTTCAGGAAGAAATCAATTATAAAATAGACGAAGGAAAACCTTTTATTTATGACGGCTATATACAGTATAATTACTCTTCAGAACCTAAAAAAACAACTGTTAAAATCATTGATTACGGTTATGATTCCTTAGCAAATCCTGAAGAAGAATATACTTTTGAATTTCCCTATCTTACTAAAAAAACTCCTTTATATCAGTCTAAAATCCATCGTTATCAATGGATAAGCAGAACCTATAAACCTATTGATATTAAAGATTACATTATTAAAGACCGGGATGTAACCTTCAGTTATGATAAAAATGGCTATCTGCTTTCAGAAATCTGGCTGGCCAATCATCAGTCCCTGGAAAATAAAACGGAATATTATTATTCAAACGACTATCATGAGCGTACTGAACAGGAATATCATATGCTTGGGAAAGAAAAATCTACAAAGACTCTCAGAAAATATGATGATCACAACAATCTTGTTTTTGAACAAAGCATAGAATATACAGGACATCCTCTATCCGCAGAGTTTTTTGAGTATATTTATGATAAACAGGGAAACTGGATTTCAAAAAAACAATATCGACAAAATACTGACAAAGGACCCAACAGCAAAAAGGAACTCGTTGATTACGAATATCGTGAAATTCAATATTACAACCCGAATTCTCAACCCAGAAGTTTCACTTTACCCGATTTCCCAAAAGATGCAGACAATATAAGAACCCAAATTCCTAAAGTATGTGCTGAAAAACAGAATACAATTGATGCCTTTCAGAATGCTGTAAAAACAGGAAACTTCGACACTGAGATTACGCTGAGAAAAGCGAAGACTCTTGAAGAGTTTACTCCCAAATTCTGGACTTTAAAAGATCAGGCAACAGGAAATCTGGATGACAGTCCTGAAGATGAAGCTGTTTGCGTTTACGAAACACCAATAGAAGATGATTTTGGTTTCACCCAGGTTCTGGCTATCTACAAAAAAGAAGGCGAAAATTGGGTATTATGGAACCAGTTCAGCAACACAATCCTTCCTAGCGAACATGGAGGAATGATGGGCAATCCTTATGAAGGAATCAGCATCAAAAACAAAACAATTGTTATTGATCATTTTGGAGGAAGCCGTCAAAAATGGCATTATACCCATCGATACAGATTTCAGAACAACAACTGGTACTTAATCGGTGCCTCTGTAGATTTTGGGTCACCATGTGATTATTTTCAGTCGCTGGACTATAATTTATCCACAGGAGATGCCATATTTGGCTATTCATCCGAAAATTGCAATAAAAGCCATCCGGTACAAACAAAAAACTGGAAAGAAAAAATCAACAAAAAAATTCCTTTGCCCAGAATGGATGAAGTCCAGGTTGGCGAAAGTAAAATTGAACTAAAAAGTAAAAAAACAGAAATGTTTTACTAAATACAATGACAATATCAGCACTTAGAAAAGAATTTTCCGCACAACTTTCAGACATCTACACAGAATCAGAAAGTACATTTATCTTTCAGATTTTTGTAGAGAACATTCTGGAATTAAATACTATTCAACAACGTCAGCTGGCTGATCAGGAAGTCTCTTCAGAGAATGAAAGCAAATTTCAGCAGATTATTTCAGCATTAAAAACAGGAAAACCTTATTTACAGATCTTGGGAGAAACAGAATTCTACGGAATGAAGTTCTTTGTGGACGAAAACGTACTGATTCCCCGTCCGGAAACAGAAGAACTGCTGGAAATGGCTATTCAAAAAATCCAACTTTTACCGCTTGGCAATTCAGTCCTAAAAATTTTAGATATTGGAACCGGAAGCGGAGTAATTCCTTTAGTCCTAAAAAAACACTTCCCCAATGCTGAAATTTCATCGATCGATTTTTCTGAAAAAGCATTAGAAACGGCTCGCAAAAATGCAGATTTTCATTCGCTTGATGTTAAATTCCTTCATGCAGACTATCTTCAGTTTGCCCTGGAAGAAAAATATGATGTTATTATTTCCAATCCACCTTACATAGGAATTGAAGAAGAAACGGAAATCGCTGATTCTGTTAAAGAATTTGAGCCTAAAATGGCCCTTTTCTCCCCTACTTCGGATGCTTTGATCTTTTACAGAAAAATTGCAGAAGATGCAAAAAAACATTTAAAAAATGATGGACTTTTGTTTCTGGAAATCAATCAAAAACTGGGGCCGGAAACCCTGGAACTGTACAATTATTTTTCTAACGCTCAATTATTAAAGGATTTATCTGAGAATGACAGGTTTATTTATGGGAAGAAATAAGTAATTTAGATTTCATAAACTTAACCCATGAGATCTTTTCTATTAAACATTGCTATTGGTATTTCAGTTATTTTACAGCTTATTTCCTGTGCAAAGGATCCCAAGGATATTATTAATCAATACCAACAGAAAAAGCCGGATGATTATTCGATTTTAACGATCGGTGATGGCGGCATCTACTCTACTCCCGAGGATCTTTTTAAGTTTGATCAGGCATTACGGAACTATACTCTCATCAATAGAAATAATACAGCTCTTATGTACACTACTGCGAAGTTATTGAACGGACGGCCCTCTAATTATGGATTCGCATGGTTCATTGAAAACAATGCTGAAGAAAAGTCTGTCATGCATACAGGAGGCCTTAACGGTTTCAAAGCACTGTTCTGGAGAGATCTGCAGCACAACAGCTGTATCATTGTACTAGCTGACAAATCAGGAGGATGCTTTTCCCTTGGAGAACTTTTTACATGATATCAAAAAATCAATTCAATAAAAAATGGTAATCAATTCACACGAACTCAACAATACAAAAATTGCAGAGATAATCTCAGAAGAAATGCTTATTCAATCGGTTCAGGATGGGTTGGATCTTATGGGAAATATATATTATCAGGGGTTTGACAAAGTAATTCTGTATGAAAAGAACATCGTACCGGAATTCTTTGATTTAAAAACAAAAATAGCGGGAGAAATTCTGCAAAAGTTTTCCAATTACCGCATTAGCCTGGCTATTGTAGGTGACTTTAGCAAATATGAAAGCAAAAGCTTGAAAGATTTTATTTTTGAAAGTAACAAAACGAAACACGTCAATTTTGTAGAAACGTTGGAACATGCATTACATAATTTTTCCTGATAGCGCTTTTCCAGGCTATTTTGAATAAAAGAAGAAAATTCGCAACACTTTTTGATTCCAGCATATCAACACGGCTCATTATGATTTTCGCTAAATCACCATAAAATATGAGTTAAAAATAACCTAAACAAGTTATAATTCGCATAAAATTTTAAACCAAAATATAGTAATTAAATTAATAACCGCCGATAATTTAAAATTAATCCTCTGAAAATGAGAAGGTAAATATTTTATTCGTATATTTGCAAAAAACACGAGAAAATATGAACTTAACTTATTTAATGGCTTTCACAGCCACTTAACTCAATTTACTTTTTCGACGATCCAGATGAAATAAGATGTACTCTATTAGGAGTATTCTTATGATATTCGTTGTTGGCTTTTGAAACAAAAAGTCTCATTACATCATTTTTTGAATAGAGCAATTCACTGTTTTCAGTGAACTGTTAAATATACTTGTTTCCTGTACGGAACTAAGACTACCGGAGATGCACTTCTTCTAAAAACAACATAACCATCAAAAAACATAAATACACAGATAAAAATTATAAGAACATTATGATTAAAAAATTATTTCTACCAATCGTTTTAGTAAGTTCGTTTTCATTTGCTCAGATAGGGATTAACACACCCACTCCTGATGCCAGCGCAGCTCTTGATATTTACAGTCAAAATAAAGGAATGCTGATCCCAAGACTTACCACCGCAAAAAGAGATGCTATTTCCAACCCGGCCAACTCTCTTCTGATCTATGATACTGATAAAAAGTGCTTAAGTCAGAATATTGGAACTCCAACTTCTCCGGATTGGTTATGCATTAGCAATAATGCGGTAAAAATGTTTTACATGCCGAGTGTATCTTTTGATACTTCTACCAGCGCAACGGGGAGAACTAAAGATTTATATACCTTGTATAAAACTCAATTCGGTTCTCCTAGAGCAAAAAGTACAAGTGCCCCGGCATCTATTCCTTTTTTCCCATCCAGCAGAGACCTTTACTATTATGTAACCGATGCTGATCCTAATGTATTCAGCAATATTACCATTTCTGATGACGGTGTAATGAGGTATGATGTAAAAGCAGCAGCTACAGACTGCTCTTTTATCAATATTGTTTTTGTTGTGAAATAATTGAGCTATGCTAAAAAACACTCAAATGATACGACATAAAAAGCTGTTGTTGATCAGTTCATTGCTCATTTTCTCACAAAATATCAAAGCACAGAACGAGCAGGGAACAGGATATCCGTACTTTGTTAATTTCACCCAGGGATTACAACCTCAGGAAGCTTATAAAGTAGCTACCAGCGGGGTTCAGAATGACGCAACCTTTACCACAGACGGACTGCGGCTGACCCGAAGTGTAAATAATATTTCAGGGGGAGTCATTCTGGCTGATAAAATATTCAAAAGTGATCAGGGGATCAAATTTGAATTTGAATTTGCTATTTATGGAGGAAATACCAACGGTGGAGATGGAATCTCTATATTCCTGGTAGACGGATCGATCCCTAAAGACCAGCTTAATCTTGGATACTTTGGTGGCGGATTAGGATACAGCTTTGTACGTGGAAGAGAGTCTACAGAAGGGCTTAGAGGAGCTTATCTGGGGATAGGTCTTGATGAGTTCGGAAATTTTAAAACAAGCTTTAACCAGGGTGAAAGGGTAAGAAACGGAATATTTGGAGTAGGGCTTGCCGATGGACGAAGCAATGTTTCGCTAAGAGGTAAACGAGGAAACCAATCTCTGTCTTCAGCTGAGCCTGCAGGATATAACGGTTATCCGTTACTTTATAGTATTGCGACCAATGCCTCTCCTTCCAGCAGCAACAGATCTGCTTATCTGAATCCTGCTACGGGAAAATATGTCGGTATTCAAAACACAACGCTGCAGCAATTCAGTATTGAAAGTGGCGGAACAACGATTCCTCTGAATGAAAATGACGCAAGATACCGTAAAGCCTATATTGTCTTGGTTCCCAATCCTGCCGGAGGGTATAATATAACTCTGGAAATACAACACGGAACGGTAAAAGAAAAAGTAATCGATAATTATTATTATCCAACTTCTCTGAAATATACGGAAACAACCATATCCAACAGTACCGTAAGAACATTGGATACTTCAGCACCTTCCACTTTCAGAATTGGCTTTGCAGCATCTACAGGAGCTGCTAAAAATATACATTTATTGAAAAACCTGGGGGTAACAAGGCCTTATGCTGCGGAAGTAACAGATGACCTGTTTGCAGGTTGTCCGGGGATAAAATCAACATTCTATCCTTTGCTTAACGATGCGGCTTATTCTTCAGCAATTGGTCAGAATCCGCCAACACTGTCCTATAACAACCTTGATTTTAATTCATTCCGTTTTTTGGATAATAATGGTGCTGTGATTCCAAATATCACAGGCGGTGTTTATACTAATAGCCAAGGGACATGGACCTATTCACTTGCTACCGGAGCTCTTTCTTTCAAGCCTGCAGGTGGATTCACCGGAGTGGCCCAAATACAGTATGATATTAAAGGTGGTGGGCGCAATGGTACAGAAGCTCCTTACAACAAGGAAGAATACAGATCTTTGCCAGCACTCGTACAGGTTAATATTTCAAGTGCAAATAACTGTAGCAAAGCCTGCGTTATTTCCAACAGAAATGTGACACAGAATATAACGAGATAATTACATAAAAAAACCAGCTTTTAAGAGCTGGTTTTTTTATGATCAATGGATCATCTTATTTTTAATAAAATACTGAACAGCATCTTCTATTGCTTTATCAACAGATTGATATTGAATACCTAACTCCTTTACTGATTTCTGATGAGAATAATAATTACAGATCTGCAATGCTTTCATATTGGAAGTACTCAGATTAGTCTTTATTTTTAATTTTCTCAAACCATCACCCATTAATCCTATAAAACTTAAAACCGTATTGGGAATAGCTATCATAATGGGATTTTGACAGGTAATCTGGTTTACTTTCTCAAAAAATTCTTTATAACTTAAGTTCTCATTGGCTAAAAGATATTTCTCACCGGTTTTACCTTGTTCAACAGCATTGAGAATCCCGTTCGCAGCATCTTCAACATGTACAAAGTTCTTCCCTCCTTTCGGATAGAAAACGATGTTTTTCTTCCATGCCCAAAAGATAATTTTTCCGGAACTTGGCTTGCTGTCATAGGCTCCGATCATAAAAGTTGGATTTACGATCACCACCTCTGTGCTTTTACGGTTCTTTAAAAGATAATCTTCTGCTGCAATTTTACTTTGAGCATAGAATGAATGGGTAAAAGGATAAAGTTGCGGAGCTTTTTCAGTTCCCCAGAATCCTGTATTTCCAAACCCCAGCGTATTGGCTGTACTTACAAACAAAAATCTTTTTACTTCCATCCGTTCTGCATGGGTGAACAGATTCACTACGATTTCATAGTTTACTTTTCTATATTCACTGTAACTGATTAGGTTTTGACGTGTTTCTGCTGCAATATGAATGATACAGTCTATATCGGTAAGAAATACTGACAGATCGGACGAAAGATCCGTTTCCAACAGTTTCAGATTTTCGTTTTCTTCGCCCAGCCAGCTGCTTTTCTTGCGCACCAGAGCAATAACAGAATAACCATTTTGTAATAATTTAAGGATAACATTAGTTCCCAGGAGACCCGTTGCTCCGGTTACGCAAACTTTTTTCATGATTCTATTTCTCTTTTTATCGCCTGGGTCATCAGTGGAAGCTTTATCCATACCGGTAGCAACTTCATGATCAGCCAGCTGATGGGATTCACCATAATTACGGAATCTTTTTTAAACAACTGATGAATGCTGTAAGATGCCACTTTATCCGGATTTAAAAGAGTCAGTTTTCCCCAAAAACCCTGTTTTTCAATTCTTTTGCAGACATCCGTATTGGTTTTCATAGCTCCGGGATTTACTACGCTTACAAAAACACTCGTTCCTTTCAGTTCTTCATGAAGCCCTCTGGAAAATGAGTAAATAAAACTTTTGGAAGCCGGATAAACCGTTTTGAATCCTATCGGAGAAAAAGCTGCCATACTGGAAACATTTAAAATATACGCTTCAGGTTGCTTTAATAGATTAGGAAGCAGCTGATGGGTAATAAGGGATGTTGCAGCCACATTTACCTGAAGAATAGTATTGATATAGTCTGCCGTAGCTTCTGTAAACTTTTTTGTACCGCCCAGTCCTGCATTATTGATCAGAATATGAATATCAAAAGAACGGTTAAGCCATTCTGTAAGCTTCATTACGTTTTCATTAACAGAAAGATCTGTTTCATAATAATGAACTTTTACCTCATAAAGCTCTTTCAAGTCTTGGGAAAATTCTTTGAGATTCTGATTTGGCAGACTTATCAGAATCACATTGATGTTCTTTTTTGCCAGATTTTCGGCAAACGCTTTCCCCAAACCCTGGCTTGCTCCTGTGACTACTGCATAAGATTTTTTGGTCTCCATAAGATTAAATTTATGGGTACAAATCTATAGGGAAAGGGATCGGAAAATGTTCCAGATTATCTGAGTGAACCAATTTTAAAGGGATCAAACAAAGTTTCACAAACAACTTAAAATCAATTACTTAAAACATAAAAAAGTAAAACTTTATAAACCGGAACTTATTTCCTGAACTCAGAAGGTGTTTTACCGGTTACTTTTTTAAAAGTAGTATTAAAAGAGGTTTTAGAATTGAATCCTGACTCGTAAGCAATTCCCAAAACAGATAGTTTACTGTGAGTTTCTTTCAGAAGTTTTTGGGCATACTCCACTCTGAATTCATTAACGTACTGGAAAAAGTTTTTTCCAAAACCTGTATTGATCACATAGGATAAATGATGGGTAGAAACAGCGAGCATTTCTGCAAGTTTGATAAGGTTCAATTCACTGTCTAGGTAAGGCTTTTGAGTATTCATAAGGTTTTCCAGTGATGTTTTAATCTTATAAAGTTCTTCATCGGAAATCAGTTTTTTCTTAATTTCTTCAGAATCGTTGTTATCATTAATGGAAATCAGTTCTTCCCTCTGTTTTTCTTCCAAAGGATAGATTTCTTTCTGTTTTAATGAATAATATCCTACGAAATAGATTACCAATAAAAAGACAGTATTGATGAAGAAATTCAAGGATTTAGGGTCATAAAACAGATTGTAAATCACATAAATGACATTCACAATTAAAAGTACAAGGATAATGTATTCCAGCCAGTTTAAATTAATTCCTTCTGTATTGGAGGAAAATTGCTGAATCTTCTTTTGATGTTTTCTAATCGTAATATACGACAAGCCTGTATAAAAAAGAGCCTGAATAAGTATCAGCATAATACTCAGATACTCAAAAGGATTTGAATATCCTAATGCGATGCCGCCCAAACACATCAGAAAAACTGCCGGAAAGAGCAGAAATTTAAAGTCTTTAATTCCAAACTTAAAAGAAGGATTGGTATAAAATAATACACTGAAGTAAAAGAAAACCGGTGTCAAATACTGAATAAACCGAACCAAAAACAGAGAATGGAATTCTATTGCAGAACCGGTAATAAAAAAGAAAATCTCATCCAGCCAGAAGGTTGACCAAAGAAATAAGAAAAGCCCAAACCAGAAGTTGGCTTTTCTGTTGACCTTTAGCGGATTGGTTAATTTAAGCAGAGAAAGCAAAACCAATGAACCATAGATAAGTATCACGATGAAACTGTTGAATGCTGATGTGTTCATTGGTTTTGTTATTTTAATTGATCTCTATTTCCTGATAATTTTGTTTACCTGTTTCGTATTATCATTAAATACTATCTCTACAAAGTACATTCCAGACTGATATTCGGCAATGCTGATTTGAGAGGTATCTTTTACTGATTTTAACATTTTCCCGGAAATATCAATCAGCCTGATCTCCTTTACTTTTACCTTAGAATCTACATGAACATAGTCTGATGTAGGATTAGGATAAATTTGAACATTGGCCTTTTTATTAACAATGGCTTCGCTTGCAGAAAGAAACTCTAAAGAATATTTATAAACTCTTCCGCCATTCCCTGTTAAATATAAATAATCACCACCCACTTCCATATTGAAGATCTTAAATCTGGAATCATTATCGTAAATCATATTCCAGTTAACACCTCCATCGGTTGTTTTAAAAACCCAGGTATCGGTGGCCATATATCCTATATTCTGATCAATAAATTTAATCTTCCCAAAGTGAAGGTTGGGTACCTGAGATTGGTTCCAGGTAGCTCCTCCGTCTAATGATCTGTAAAAATTTGTATTGTTTACCAGTGCAAAGATTTGATTTTCATTGATAATGTCGTAAATCATACTGGTAACAGGTACGTTAAGGCATACATTCCACGTCGCTCCTCCATCTAAAGTTTTATAAAGCTGACCCTGGTATTCGTATTTTAAACCATATCCCAAATTAGCATTGAAAAAATTCAGCTTACCGAATACCATGTCTGAAACTTTCTGCCAGGTCGTGGAACCATTTGTGGTTTTAAATAATCCTCCGTTAGAATTACTATATCCACCACTTACATATCCAACATTCTCAGAAGCGAAACTCACCGAGTGTAACGGATTATTCTGAATCACACTACTGGAAGACCAGGTTTGAGCTCCATCTTCTGTTTTCAATACCGATCCTTGCACAGTCCCGATAGAATATCCAACATTATCATTTATAAATGTAAACCCATTACTGAGGGAACCCTGATGAGGAGGAAACTGAACTTTCTGCCATGAGTTTCCGGCATCCGAGGTCTTAAAGAAACCTGCTTTGCTGGTTCTGAAATAGGCAGTATTAGGTGTTGTAAAATGAATTTCATTAATAAGATCGTAGGTAGGAGCATAATCCATCCAGGTTGCTCCTCCATTTTGAGTCTTTATCGTTCTTCCGTTATTACCCGTGCAAATCGCTGTTTGGGAGTCAAAGAAGTATAACCCGTTAAGGTCATAATCGCTATCACTGCCAAACATTAAAATAGCATTAATCTGCTGCCAGGAATCTCCACCATTGGTTGTTTTTGAGATGATTCCATTTTGCCCAACAGCAAATCCGTTATTTTCGTCTAAAAACTGCATACCATATGCTGCATAATGAAAACTGTTAAAAGATAAAGGTGTCCATGTCTGCCCACCATCCGTAGTTTTGAGCATATCTCCGGAACCTTTGCTTACAAATCCTACATTCTGCGACGGGAATACAAGAGAAGAATACTGAACATTGAAACTTGTAGCGGAAGCCGTAGTTACCCATGTATTTCCTCCGTCTACCGTTTTCTGAATTCTCCCATCAGAAGTGGTTGCAATTGCCGTATCTGCATTGGTAAAAACCGTGATAGCTGCTGACATTCCGTTCATTGTTGTGTTAACAGGAAATGTAAGCCCTTTGTCTGAAGATTTGAAAATTTTTGTCTGTCCCGAAATATAAACTACATCATCATTAATAAAATTGATAGAGTTCAAAGATGCTCCTCCAACGATGTTAACAGGAGTCCAGGTTGCTCCATAATCTTCGGAACGGAGGACTGCATTATCCCCTACAATAAACCCAACATTGTTTCTGAATTTAATGTCAACAGGAGCAAAATTAAGAGTTTGTTTGAGATTCCAGGTAACTCCTTTATCATTAGTAGATAGGAGTTCCTTGTTGTTGTTGATGATAAAACCTGAATTACTGTTAGAAAATGTAATTTTAATGGCTTTAGCATCTGCGGGTTTTGGTGTTAACCTTGTAAAATTATTTTGTGATAAAAAAAAATTACTGGCTAACACCAAAAGAAGGTTAATAGTTTTTTTCATGTATAGTTAATTGATTCTCTTTTTTATAAAGATCTGGTAGGCCAGATACAGTAATGGAAGAGACATAATTCCGAGGTAGGTCATATGAGTTACTGCCTGCTGTGGATGTATGGCAATGGAATACACCAATCCAAAGAAAGCACCTCCAAGATGGGCTGCATGCCCCAGGTTATCCCATTGTTTTGGATTCAGCATCATGTAAACGGAATATCCGAAATAAAGAGTACCAAACAACCAGCCGGGTAAGAAATTGACACTGATCTCATTAGGAGCCATTGCTATGGAGGCAAAAATGATTCCTGATACGGCACCTGATGCTCCAATGGCAGAATACCAAGGCTGTCTCTGATAAATTTTCAAACTGAATAGGTTACCCAGAAGCATCGCTCCAAAATAAATAATCAGGAAACCTATCTCACCAAAAAAGCTGACCACTACTCCCTGAAAAAAATACAGGGAAAGCATATTGAAAAACAAATGCATAAGATCTGCATGCAAAAAGGCAGAGCTGACAAGTCTTACATATTCTTTACGATTGGTAATGGCTCCTACATTGAATTTATATTTTTCAAATAATGCCGTATTATTAAAGCCCATGTAACTGAAAATACATGTAGCGGCTATAATAATCAAAACAATTGTATTCATCTTAATGTTTTTTTATGATTAAAAGAAACCGTTATTTATTCAGTTTCATGAGTACCACCTTCTTCAAATAAATCTCCGATAATTCCACCCTCTTCATCTGTATCTCCTGTAGATTCCGGTTCTTCATATACTTCTGGTTCTTCTTCTATCGGTTCCGGAATGGTAATATTAATAGCTTTTACTTTAAATTTTGTGAACTGGTTTCCGATGGCTTTTATTCCTTTTACCGCAATAAACTCATCGATATTTACAATTTCAGAATCACGTTCTTTGCCTTTATCTTTTGCAAAAATGATTTCCGCTGTAGCCTCATTTGCTACAATGACATTCTCTATGAATGATTTCGGATGTTCAGATGGCATGAAGGTCTGTACATTAACAGTATTTTCCAGCAGGAATCTCTTGATGAAGTAAATATCTTTCTCTCCATCATAATAAATACAGGTAATAGGCTGCTCAGGTCTCCATTTTTCCAACACCAGATATTCGTCATCAAAACGGTTTCCAAGATCAAAAGACACTAGCTTTACTTCCCCGTTTGTATTGATTGTCAGAATTCTGTCATCTCCTTTGAAACTTCCCAATAAGGTTCCTCTCACATCTGCATTCAGTCTTCTTACAGTATCATCAAACCAGATTTTTCTTGGAGCAAGCGTAGATACTCCTTCTTCTTTCATATCTACCTTTTTTACCGCATATTTGGTCACCAGATTTCCTTTCGAGTCACGTCCTTTGATCGCAAGATCAGAGAAATTGATCTCCATTTTGTTTTTTCTGATTCTTGGATTTGGTTTTAAAAGTACAGATACTGTTTCTGCCTCTCCATTAGGATTTGCCGAAAAGTAAAGGGTCTCTGAACCTTTTTTATCGGAAGCCAGCGGATAATCTGTATTTCTTGTTACCCCTGTTACGGAGAAACGCTTCATATAATAAGGTCCTTCTCTACCCTCACGGTAGATCATATTGTAGACGGTTCTTTTATCATTTTTCTTCCAGATGGCAACGTGAAGAATATCTTTACCAATAAAGGTTTTGGCTTCCACTTTTACCACTTTCATACTTCCGTCTTTTCTGAAAGTAATGATATCATCAATATCCGAACAATCGAACAGATATTGGTCTTTTTTAAGTGAAGTTCCGATGAAACCTTCTTCGAAATTGGCATAGAATTTTTCATTGGCAACGGCTACTTTTGTGGCATCAATGGTATCAAAAATCCTAAGTTCCGTTTTTCTCTGTCTGTCTTTACCATATTTTTTCTGGATATTCAGGTAATAATCAATAGCATACGCCACAAGATTGGCAAGGTTGTATTTTACCTGATCTATTTTACCTTCCAGAGAAGCAATGTTTTCTTTGAATTTATCTAAATCGAATCTTGAAATTCTCTTGATTCTGATCTCTGTTAATTTCAGAATATCTTCCTCCGTTACCGCTCTTAATAGATGTCCTGTATGAGGTTTCAATCCTGCATCAATGGTTTTCAGTACATCTTCCCAGGTTTTTACCTCTTCGATATCGTGGTAAATTCTGTTTTCAATAAAAATTCTTTCCAAAGAGGAGAAGTGCCAGCTTTCCTGCAACTCATGAAGTTCAATTTCAAGCTCTTTTTTAAGTAAAGAAACGGTATGATCTGTATTCATTTTCAGAATATCAGATACATTCATGAACATTGGTTTATCTCCCACAATAACGCATGCGTTCGGAGAAATCGTTACCTGACAGTCTGTGAAAGCATACAATGCATCAATCGTCTTATCAGGAGAAACATCGTTGTGAATATGAATCAGGATCTCTACCTTATCTGAGGTATTATCTTCTATCTTCTTGATTTTGATTTTCCCTTTCTCATTGGCTTTTAAGATCGAATCAATAAGATCTGTAGTCGTTTTGGAATAGGGAAGCTCAGAAATAACAAGAGTATGTTTATCGGTCTGGGTAATTCTGGCCCGAGCTCTTACTTTCCCTCCTCTATGACCGTCATTATATTCAGAAACATCGAGGTAGCCGGCTGTTAAGAAGTCCGGATACAATTCAAATTTCTTTCCTTTTAAATAAGATACAGAAGCGGTGATAAGCTCATTGAAGTTGTGAGGCATTATTTTTGTTGACAATCCTACACCAATTCCTTCTACTCCCTGAGCAAGAAGCAAAGGAAACTTTACGGGTAAATCAATAGGTTCATTGTTTCTTCCGTCATAAGATTTTGTCCATTCCGTAGTTTTTGGGTTGAAGACTACTTCCAGGGCAAAAGGCGTTAATCTGGCTTCAATATATCTTGCTGCAGCAGCAGAATCTCCTGTATAGATATTTCCCCAGTTTCCCTGAGTATCTATCAGCAATTCTTTTTGCCCGATCTGCACCATGGCATCTGTGATGGAAGCATCACCATGAGGGTGGTATTTCATCGTATTCCCTACGATATTGGCCACCTTATTGTAACGGCCATCTTCCAGTTCCCGCATGGAATGCATAATTCTTCGCTGAACGGGCTTCAGGCCATCAAACACTGAAGGAATAGCCCTATCTAAAATTACATAAGAAGCATAATCCAGAAACCAGTCTTTGTAAAGACCGGAAACTTTCTTCAAGCTTTCCCCCTCATGCGAATATTCGTCTGTCGTCATCTGTTTTTAATCTTTTTTCTCTTTATTAGCTTTTACTACTTTATTCAGAGAGAGTTTTAAATCGTTTATTTCTTTTCTGGTCAAATAAGAGATTTCATATTTCAGCATCGTAGAACCACTGTTCTTACTGGTTACTGTAATGTATAATCTTTTGATCAATACAATGTTGATAATATCATACTTGATCAGTTTATATTTGGGGAATTCGTCATGCAGTGGCTTGTCCAAAAAAGGAATAATATTCCTGTTTTTAAAATTCAGAGCTTCACCATCGCTGTCGTATTCAAAAATTTGCCGGCCCATAAAATAATAAATAGCCAGCATAAAAACGGGGACAGCAATCAGTAAATAACTTTCATCTCCCAATATTTTGAATCTATATTTATTAGCCATAAATATAATTATTCCAAACACTGTCAGCATAATAAGGAGGGTACTTATAGAGTTGTAAACTGATGCCTTGTTGCGGTTACTTAATCTCATTTTGTATTTGATTGTAATTTTTTAAATTTCTATTTCATCTAAAAAGTGTTTTATTTGTGTTGTTGTTTTTTGTGTTTACGATCTAATTTTTAATGCATCATTTGAGGTTTATCTAGCTTTCCCTTTCATCCAGAATTTTCTTCTTATCAATATCTGTATCATCTTCTACTACTAGATTTTCAAGGATAAAGACCTGTCTGTCCGGAGTATTTTTCCCCATATAGAACTCCAGAAGCTGTTCGATCGTCTGATCTTTTCCTACAACTACAGGTTCAAGGCGGATATCTTTTCCTATAAAGTGTTTAAATTCATCCGGAGAAATCTCTCCCAGTCCTTTGAATCGGGTAATTTCCGGGTTTTTACCAAGTTCATTCAGTGCTTTTACTCTTTCTGCTTCCGAATAACAATATCTGGTTTCCTTTTTATTTCTCACCCTAAATAATGGAGTCTGCAGGATATACAGGTGACCATTCTTAATCAAGTCCGGGAAGAACTGCAGGAAGAAGGTAATCATCAGCAATCGAATGTGCATTCCGTCCACATCGGCATCGGTAGCAATAATGACCTGATTGTATCTCAAATCTTCAAGGCTTTCTTCAATGTTTAGAGCGGCCTGAAGAAGGTTGAACTCTTCATTCTCGTAAACCACTTTTTTGGTAAGGCCATAGCAGTTCAAAGGTTTTCCTTTCAGAGAAAATACAGCCTGTGTTTCTACATCTCTTGACTTTGTGATAGATCCTGATGCAGAATCACCCTCGGTAATGAAAATCTGTGTATCACCTTTTCTTTCCGCTTTCTGATCGTTGTAATGCTGTCTGCAGTCACGAAGTTTTTTATTGTGGAGAGAAACTTTCTTAGCTCTTTCTCTTGCCAGTTTCTGGATTCCTGAAAGTTCTTTTCTCTCTCTTTCTGAGATCAATATTTTCCGCTGGATAGCCTCTGCAATTTCCGGATTCTTGTGAAAGAAGTTATCCAGTTTGCTTTTAAGAAAATCGATAATGAATGTTCTTACGGTAGGTCCATTGGGGCCTATATCATTAGATCCCAGCTTGGTTTTAGTTTGCGATTCAAAAATAGGTTCTTCAACGTTGATGGATATTGCGGCAATAATAGATTTCCTGATATCGGAAGCATCAAAGCTTTTATTAAAAAATTCGCGAACTGTTTTTACATAAGCTTCACGGAATGCATTAAGGTGAGTCCCCCCCTGCGTTGTATTCTGTCCATTAACGAATGAAAAATAAGTTTCCGTCTGCGATTTATCCGAGTGGGTAATAGCCACTTCAATATCGTTGTCTTTTAAATGAACAATCGGATAAAGAATATCGCTTTGTAGCTCTTCTTCAAGGAGATCTTTAAGACCATTTTCAGAAAAATAAGTTTCTCCATTGAAAAGAATTTTCAGTCCTGGGTTCAAATATGCATAATTGCGGAGCATTCTCTCGATATACTCTTTTCTGTATTTGAAGTGCAGGAATATTTCGCCATCGGGAATAAAGGAAATCTCTGTACCGTTTCTGTCGGAGGTCTCTTTTTCCTCAAAATTTTCGTTGATAAGTCCACGGGAAAATTCTGCAGCTTTCATTTTTCCATCACGGAAAGAACGCACTCTGAAATACTCAGAAAGGGCGTTTACCGCCTTGGTACCGACACCGTTCAAACCTACCGATTTTTTGAAGGCTTTACTGTCGTACTTACCTCCGGTATTCATTTTGGAAACGGCATCTACTACCTTCCCCAAAGGGATTCCACGGCCAAAGTCACGAATCGTAACCTTACCGTCGTCCAGTTTTATTTCAATTCTTTTCCCTGATCTCATCCTGAACTCGTCGATAGAGTTATCAAGGATTTCTTTAAGCAAAATATAAATACCGTCATCAGCAGACGACCCGTCACCAAGCTTCCCGATATACATACCGGGGCGCAGACGGATGTGTTCCTGCCAATCGAGGGTTCTGATATTATCTTCTGAGTAGGTTGGATTTATTTCTTGTGACATATATTTCAGCAAACATACAAAAGTACAAAAATGTATAAAATTATCCGAATTTTTTCCATCTGTTTTTTTATAAGAATTCTCTATAAATATTGCTATGGTTTTCTTCTGAATCATGCTAAACCATCGAAAATAATTCATTACATTCGATATTTACAAAATTGCTTTTATGATACAACTTCCTTTGTCTAAACTTTCTAATGTAGGAACCACTATTTTCAGTCAGATGACGCAGCTTGCCAACGAAAATGAAGCCATCAATCTTTCTCAGGGTTTTCCGGATTTTATGCCGGATCAGGAATTACTCAACCATGTAGATCATTTTATTAAAAAGGGATTCAACCAATATGCCCCATTAGGAGGAATGATTGGTCTCAAAGAGGAAATCGCCAGAAAAATTGAAAACAGTCATCAGGCAGTCTATCATCCGGACTCTGAAATTACAGTGACTGCAGGAGGAACTCAGGCTATTTTCACCGCTATTGCTTCGTTTATCAAGAAAGATGATGAGGTGGTTATTTTCGAACCGGCATATGATTGCTACGAACCTACTGTAGAGCTCTTTGGAGGGATTGTAAAACGGTTTGAAATGAAAGCTCCTGATTATACAATCGACTGGCATTCTGTAAAAGAACTGATCAGCGAAAAGACCCGAATGATTATTCTCAACAACCCCAACAATCCTTCAGGAAGAATTTTAAAAGATGAAGATCTTCAGGAGCTGATTAAATTGGTTAAAGGAACTTCTATCCTTATTTTAAGTGATGAAGTATATGAAAATATAGTTTTTGACGGCAAACAGCATATAAGCATCTGCAAATATCCTGAGCTAAAAGAAAGAAGTCTGCTGGTTGCTTCTTTTGGAAAACTATTTCATGTAACAGGCTGGAAGGTTGGTTACTGTGCTGCTCCCAGGAATTTAACGGATGAATTCAGAAAAGTTCACCAGTTCAATGTGTTCTGTGTCAATACTCCTATTCAGCTTGCTTTGGCAGAATATATGAAAAATGATGAGCATTATACTCACCTTAACGAATTCTTCCAGGAAAAAAGAGATTTTCTCAGAAACGGTCTTTCGGGGACTTCTTTCGAATTATTAGATTGTGAAGGAACGTATTTCCAGGCAGTAAAATATGATAAGATCTCAGACAAAAGTGACTTTGACTTCGCTACAGAATTAACGATAAATCATAAGGTGGCAAGTGTCCCTTTCTCGTCATTTTATAAAAATAAACTTAATGAAAATGTAATCAGGCTTTGTTTTGCTAAGAAACGGGAAACTCTGGAAAGAGCCATTGAAAACCTCTCTAAAATTTAAAAGTCTTTTTTTAAAAACAGTATTCTTCTTTTATTTTTTTCTCGATATAGTGATTTACACGAAATATTTTCTTATATTCGTAACGATAACTCACTAAAAACCAAAATAATGAATAAAGAAATTATATACAAAGGAAGAAAACTGAATAAAAAAGAACTCAATACCATCCAGGGAGGGCGCAGAATATGTATTCCACCAGGCACTACAGAATGTGCTTATTACGGTAAATTCTGCGGAGAACCGGAATGCCAGGTTCCACCTATCCTTAATTAATATTAGCTAAAACATACGGGCTGTATAAAACCTGATTATCAGCCTTCTATATTCATTTTCATAACTAATAAACGATAAAAACCAGCCTTTACAGACTGGTTTTTATTTTGGGGGACTAGGTTTTTAAACCCTTATTTATAAAAACATTCCACCGGATGCTTCAATTCTCTGTCCGTTGATCCATCTTGCATCTTCTGTACACAGGAATGCTACAACACCT
This sequence comes from Chryseobacterium sp. JK1, assembly GCF_050632815.1. NCBI lineage: Bacteria > Pseudomonadati > Bacteroidota > Flavobacteriia > Flavobacteriales > Weeksellaceae > Chryseobacterium > Chryseobacterium sp. JK1. The sequence continues at coordinate 1,870,907 of NZ_JBODRU010000001.1, forward strand.
CCGATATCGTCAGGAAGTCCTACTCTTCCTAATGCTGTAGAACCTGCAACCATCGCATTGATTTCTTCATTATCTCTTACTCTTCCCCCTCCAAAATCAGTTTCTATTGCTCCCGGCGCGACTACATTGGCTTTAATCTTTCTTGCTCCCAATTCTTTGGCCATATATTTGGTAAGCATTTCCACTCCGGCTTTAATAGATCCATAAATAGATGATCCCGGCGTTGCAAATCTTGCCAATCCTGAAGATATATTCACGATTCCTCCTCCGTCATTGATAAAAGGTAAAAACTTCTGAGTCAGGAAAAATACCCCTTTGAAGTGAATATCCACTACATCATCCAACTGCTCTTCTGTTACTTCTGTAATTGGCGAATATAAAGCGGTTCCAGCGTTATTGATCAGATAATCAATATTTGTGCTACCGGTATTTTCCTGCAGATGATGGGTTACTTCTTTTACAAAAGCATCAAAGCTTTTAAGATCTTTGGTATCCAGCTGATAAGCGACAGCTTTTTGTCCCAGGGCTTTTATTTCCTCAACCACAGCTTCCGCTTCCTGCTGGTTGCTTCTATAAGTAATAATAACGTCTAGTCCTTTCTTGGCAATTTTAAGTGCAGAGTTTTTACCTAATCCACGGCTACCTCCTGTCACTAATGCAATTTTCGTTTTTGTTTCCATTTGTTTGAATATTTTGATGATACAAAGTTGAGATATTATAAGAAGGAAGAATTTGCTCAGATCAATCCAAAATTTGCAAAATTCAAATCATGAGCGAAATTCTAAGGGAGTCAAAGAAGTTTTCTTTTTAAAGAAATTGGAAAAATGGGCAATTTCTTCAAATCCTAAAGCATAGGAAATCTCGGAGACATTCCATTGGGTCTGTTTCAGAAGAATTTTTGCTTCCTGGGTAATACGGTCTGTAATAATTTCTGTGGTTGTTTTACCTGTACTTTCTTTAAGCTTTTTATTTAAATAATTAACATGCACAGCCAGTCTGTCGGCATAATCTTTAGCAGTTTTCAGCTGCAGTCTCTGTTCTGAAGATTCTACGGGAAATTGTCTTTCCAACAGCTCTACAAATAGAGAAACAACCCTCATGGAGGCATCATTTGAGGTTGATATTTTAGATGCAGGCTGCAATTTTTGTCCGTAATGGATCAGCTCTAAAACATAATTTCTGATCAAATCATATTTGAAAATATAGTCTGAGGTGATTTCTTTTTTGATCTTTTTAAACAGATGCTCGATCTCATCAGCCAGATCATCATCAATTTCAAAGACAGGTACTGTTCCTGGCTGAAAAATAGGCAGACTTTCCAGGCTATTCTTGGATCTGTCTTTCATAAAAAAATCTTCCGTGAAAACACAGAAGCTCCCCGACTGGTTCGGATCTTCGGGAACCCAGTGATAAGGAACCTTTGGCGTGGCAAATAATAAAGCGTTCTGCTTTATCGAGATCACTTTATCCGCATACTCTGCTCTGTTTTTACCTTTAATAAAGCTTATTTTATAATATTTCCTCCTGTTATAAGGCATTTCGGAGGTAGATCTTACTCTTTCCAAAGTCTGTGCAATATCAAAAACATTGAAGTGCCCAATATCTTTATGAAGACCTTTCGGGAAAATACTTTCCAGGTCCTTGCCTAATTTGGCAGCCATTTCTCTGTAGAAATCTTCCAGTGAAGTTTGAGCTATCTTTTCCATAACAGATTATTTGTAAAATTCAAATATGCAAAGTTATAACTTTTGGAATAACGAAGATCTTTTTTCCCATTACGGAATTAGTTTTAATGGATCGTCATTCTTCAATTTCTTCTAAAGTGATTGAAAAGCTACAGATTTCTTGCCAATATTCCAAACTCTTTTTTAAAAGCAAAAGAAAAGTGAGACAGGTCTTCAAATCCTAAATCGATATAAATATCTGTTGGTTTTTGCTTTTTTTCTTCGATCAGAAAACGGGCTTCCTGCAGTCTCCTTTTTACCAGCCAGCGATTAGGCGTTTCATTAAAAATTTTCTTAAAATCTCTTTTGAAAGCGGATAAACTACGTCCGGTAAGAAAAGCAAAACGCTCCAGGCTGACATTGAATTTATAGTTTCTCTGCATAAATTCTTCCAGATCAAGACGCCCCGGGATTCCAAAATCAAACAGGATATCAGACAATTCGGGCTGCAGCTGTAAAAGAATAAGCAGAAGTTCTTCTCTTTTCACGTCGGAAAATGCATTGTTTACCATCCCAGTATCGGTGTAATAGGGCTCCAGCGAAAGGAGAAAGCTATTGATCAAAGGATCTTTTTTAAGCTGAAGGAACGCATCATTGGACTGATAGTTCTGAAAAGACACCTTATGTTTTTTATGAAATTCCTGTAAAAAGGGTTCGTCAAAAATGAAGATTACCTTTTCAAATTCATTATTATCCCTCTGTTTATTATACCGCGCCAGCCTGTTCTTTCGTACGATACAGCTGTCACCCGGTTTCAGGGTATAATGCTTATTTCCGTCATAGCCGTTCATCATGCCTTTTGCAAGAAACAAAAAGAAATGTTCAGTAATAAACTGCTCCGGCGAGATCGCAGGACCTACAAAACATGATTTTATTTCAGTTATTTTCATAAGACATTATTTTACATTTTTCCACCATCGCTTAAATATCTGTGCAGGATCATCCAAACGTACCATTTCTCCAATCATAGGAGTGGCAAGGCGATAAGGCTTCCCTTGTGAAAGTTGTGAAATCTTCTCCAGCGGTTCGTTCCACGGATGTCTTGCTAAGGTAAACTTAGAATGATGAACAGGAAGCATATTCTTCGCTTTTAATTCGGTAGTGGCCTGAGCCACTTCTTCAGGAAGTTCATGTACAGACTGCCAGGCTTTATTGTACTGTCCGCATTCCATAATAGCCCAGTCAATAGGGGAATATTTCTCAGCTATCTTTTTAAAACGGTCGCTATACCCTCCATCACCGCTGTAATATACATTCATAGAAGGCGACTGAATAAAGAAAGACAGCCATAGGGCCTGCGAACTTTTAAATCCTCTTCCGCCATCGTGATGGGTACTTTCTGTAAAGATGGAGAAACCAGGCTTCACTTCCTGTCGGTCTCCCCAGTCCTTTTCGAGAATCTGTTGTTTTGTATAGCCCCATTTTTCGTAATGTGCTCCTGCTCCAAGTCCACAGATCACATATTTTACTTTAGATTGCAGCGCTTTTACTGTTTCATAGTCCAGATGATCGTAATGATCATGAGAAAGCAGCATATAATCGATCTGAGGCATGTCTTCGGCAGTATAAATATCACTTCCTTTGTACGACTTTACACCCCATGGCAAAGGTGAAGCTTTGCTACTGAAGACCGGATCTACCAAGATTTTCACCCCATCCAGCTGCAGAAAGAACGAAGAATGCCCAAACCATACCATGACATTCTTGTCGGCAGGAATATTTTTAAGATTTGTTTTTACCGAAGGCAGACTGTCTAAAGGTTCAGTATGCGGATATTCTTCAGCCAAGGATCTGCATATTTCACCTATCATACTGTAACCTGGTGTAATGGTGGGTTTCTCTATCAGATTTCTGAATTTTCCATCTTTATAATGAGGTGACTTTTTAATCATTTCCAGTCGGTCTCCTTCCGGTAATGCTCCGAATTGAGGTTTTTTCATATAGAAATAAACAACGGAAAACCCAAACAGGATCAGGCACAGTAAGACGACCGCTGTCTTTTTTATGATCTTTAAGAACTTCTTCATAGGGCAGCCACTGTTTTTATGTCTTTGACTTCTAATATCGACTTATTGTATCCTTTAGCAACACAATTGATCATAGCCGAGCCAACTTCCTGCATTGTACAGATCCAGCCGGGAAATACGATATACCATAAAGGAGCTAAAGCATCAAATACTCTGTAAATAAAACGGACATTCTGTTGACCTTTTACGGGTCTCATAAAACCCGGACGAAAATTGTATACCGCTTTAAAAGGCAGCTTTATTAATGCATTTTCTGTTCTTCCTTTTACCCTTGCCCACATTACCTTTCCCTGTTCTGTACTGTCGGTTCTGTTTCCTGAAACATAAATAAATGTCATTGAGGAATTGATCCGAGACAATGCTTCGGCAAAAGGAACCACAAATTGATAAGTTTTCTTGGTAAAACTTTCTTCGGTTTCGCGGACGGAACTTACTCCTGCGCAAAAGAAGCAGGCATCATATCCTCTAAGTTCGTCCAAATAGTTCTTGATTTCTGAAAAATCTTTTACGATGAGTTCTTTCAGTTTATGATGTTTCCGGTTGAGCAGTTTTCTCCCGATCACCAGTATTTCTTTTACATCCGGATTTTGAAGACTGACGAGTAAAACGCCCTCTCCTACTAATCCGGTTGCTCCTGTGATGATTATTTTCACTTTAAATTTGGTTAAATTTGATTAAACTTTCCGCAGCCGCTACGATGGCCTCTTCTACACTTCGGGGCTGCCATCCTAAGAGACTTTTTGCCTTTTCACTGCTGGCTCTTTTGACAAGTCCTAAATGGGGAACAATCATATTGAGTTTCGGATTGAAAATCGCAAATAATCTTATCATCCAATTAGGAAGTTCTTTCGTAGGTGCTTTATGGGCTATACTTCCAAGCTTTTTTCTAAGAACCGCTGACACTTCCAGCATAGAAAGTGCTTCTCCCGCCACTGCAAGGAAACGCTGACCATTAGCTTCAGGCATCGTCATCGCCTTAAAGTGAAGATCGGCAACATCCCGTACATCTATAAATCCGGTAATCAGTTTGGGACATCCTTTCATCTCCCCATTCAGCATCTGCTTTACCACTTGTAAAGAGTGTGCATAATCTGCAGACAGAACGGGTCCCAATACGGCAGTTGGATTTACAACCGATAGCTCCATCCCGTTTCCTTCATTTTTTATAAAATCCCATGCTGCTTTTTCTGAGATCGTTTTGGAGCGCTGATAAGGAGCTACGGTATCATTAATGACCGTCCAGTCTTCTTCTGTATAAGGCGTATTTTTGAATGTTCCATAGCTTACGGCACCAAACGCAGAAGTCAGTACAACTCTTTTCACTCCTGCTTTTTGGGCTGCGCGCAACACAAAAAGTACTCCATTCTTAGCCGGAATCACAAAGTCATCCTCCGTTTTCGCATCGGTATGAGGCGTAGGGGAAGCCGTGTGTATAACATATTGACAGCCTTCAGCTGCTTTTTCCCAACTCGTTTCATTTTCCAGATCTGCTTCTGCGAAAGAAAGGTTTTCAAAAGACTGTATTCCGCCTTCTTTCAGCATTTGCTTTACCAGATCGGCCTTTTTAAGGGAACGGATTGCTGCTTTTACTTTAAATCCGTTATTAAGAAGGGTGATAATGCAATAGGATGCAATAAACCCTGAACCTCCTGTCACTAAAACTGTTTCTTTATTTTCCATTTGTTCCATATTTATAGAGCAAATTTCAGGAATATGCAGCAAATAAATTTTGTTGAAAAGTCCATTTTTATTGTGTTGAAAAGTCCAATACATTTATCGTATTCAAGTTAGTTTAATTCTCAATAACATTCATGTTTTCTTTAAAAAATTAATCATTTTTCTTTATTAAGTGATATATATTAATTTATTTTATTTATATTAGTAACGCTAATCAACTAAAAATCAATTACTATGAAAAATTCAAACCTAGCCCAGGGAAAAAAGCTCAACAAAAAACAGTTGAGAGTGATTACAGGAGGAAAAGAGATGTGTCTGCTTCCTGATCTTACGTGCAAGAAGTTTTCGATTGGCTGTGCCGAACCACAATGTCAGCCTATTATCGAGATTTACTAATATCTAATAAAAGATTATTCTCCCATCCACAGGAGTATTTTTATTTTTAAAAGACCGACAGCACTATCTATTGTAAAACTAACTCATTTAAGAACTTAAAATATGAAAAGACAAATTTCATAAATTGGTAAAAAGCTTAATAAAAAGGAGCTAAGAACAATTCAAGGAGGAATGTTAGACTGCATGCAACCCATACTTTGTACAGAGTTTCCATGTGAGACCTATCCTCCGGACGATGTCAGAAACTGTACTAAAATATCAATGGGCTGTGCGCAAAAAATCTGCAGACCACAACCATAATACTTTTACACAATAATCACCAATGCAAAAATTACATCATATGAAAAATCAGGACTTAAACCACGGAAAAAAATTGAATAAAAAACAATTAAGAGTCATTACAGGAGGAAAAGAAATGTGTTTACTACCAGACCTTACCTGTAAGAGATTTTCAATTGGCTGTGCTGAACCACAATGTCAGCCTACTATTGAACTTGAATAATATCACTACAAACCTTTTCCTGCCCTAGGAAAACATCTTTCTTATTTAAAACTTAAACTAATAACAAACTCATTTAAACAATTACCATGAAAAAACAAATGTCAGAGAACGCAAAAAAATTAAGTAAAAAAGAGCTGAGAACAATTGCCGGAGGTGTAAAACTTTGCAAGAGTGGCGGTGTATGCATACAACATGGCCCTGCATGCTATGAACCAGATTGTAAAGATGGCGAGGGAGGATCTGTAAGATGCACAGACATCGTTAATAACTGTGTGATGTACTCTATAGAATGTATAGAGCCAAAATGCAGATTCGATATAGGCATTCCTCCTTTTTAAGTATAAAAACAAAAAAGTTGCTCTCTGATTGTAGGGAGCAGTTTTTTATTACTGTAGATACAACTTAAACAACGGTTCCTCCAATATTTTCCAAGATCCATTTCCCTTTTATATACTTTGCTTTATAATCATTGGTAAAGCTGCTTCCAGATTCATAGATATAGACTGTATCCGGATCTTTATCGTCTTTCTGGATTTTCGAAAGACTTCCTATTGTGACATCTGTCATTCTCACATAATAGGGTTGCTTCTTTGTACTTTCAGGAATAAAAAGAACTCTATATTCGGGATTGACCTGATGGAAATAATCACAGTCGCTTTTATAGACAGAAAATGTATACCGTAATTTTTTCATCCTCTCTGCATTAAAATCCGGCAAAAGAAGTTCATACAGTTGTGTGAATTTATTTTTTTCAGATCTGAACATCGGATTCAAATCATCAAAATCATTAATTCCGTCTCCATCCGTATCTTTACTGTCAGGATTCAGACCAAAGCTTTTCTCAAAAATATCATTATATCCGTCCTGATCAGAATCTTTCATCAGGCTTTTTAAGTTTATTTTGAACAGTTTGCCATCTTCCATCGCAGAATAATCATCATATCCTGGAAGACCAGGCATCTTTACAATTTTGACCAGACTTCCTTCAAGCTGGAGAAAACCATCTTTTATCATCGGTAGCTCCTGCGTTCTATTAAAATAATAGTGACTGAAACTCAAACCAAGAAAGTAAGCGGAATGTTTATTATTTTCAATGGTAAGTAACCAAAATCCCAATTGATTCTGTCCCAGAGCATATAAAACGTTTCCTGTCTGTTGCTGAAAGTGAAAGAAAAACTGATCTGAAAACTTTTCCTGGAACAGTTTAAAGTCGGTTTCCCGCTTTTTATATTCTTTATCTAATTCTTCATAATTTCTGGTAGGATGAGAAGCAATGCTGTCCTGTCGAAAACTTCTGTATTTTTTCAAATCTGTGATATCCAGATAATCAGGTTTTTCGTTTAAAATTTGTTGTACTGTGTAAGGTTTAGATTCTTTATATCCTTCGAACTTTTGATCATTGCTATTGATAAAGCATCTTTGTTCAATGGTTTGAGAGCAGGAAAGAAACAGAACCGGAAGGATAAGATATAGCGTTTTCATGGTTAAATTTTGTGGGGATGAATGCAAAAAGCGCTCCCAAATTCATGGAAGCGCCTTTCTATTACAAACTAACTTTAATATTTCTTTTACACGTTGAATCTAAAGTGCATGATGTCACCATCCTGTACAATATATTCTTTACCTTCTACAGAAAGTTTTCCGGCTTCTTTAATTTTTACTTCAGAACCGTACGTAATGTAATCGTTGTATTTGATTACTTCTGCACGGATGAAACCTTTCTCAAAATCGGTGTGGATTACTCCAGCAGCTTGTGGTGCCGTCCATCCCTGTCCGATCGTCCATGCTCTTACTTCTTTTACTCCGGCAGTAAAGTACGTCTGAAGTTTTAAAAGGTCATATGCTTTTCTGATCAAACGGTTTACTCCAGGTTCTGTAAGACCTAGCTCATCCAGGAAGATTTCTCTTTCTTCGAAAGTCTCCAGTTCGTTGATATCTGCTTCAATCTGAGCGGCTAACACAACTACTTCTGCTCCTTCGTTCTGAGCCATTTCTTCAATTTTACCAATCCATTCGTTTCCGTTTTTGATAGAGTTTTCGTCTACATTACAAACGTAAAGTACCGGTTTGTTTGTCAAAAGCTGAACTTCTCCAATGATTGATTTTGCAAAATCATCTGTTGCAAATTCTCTCGCATTTTTACCATCCTCAAGGAATTTCTGTAAATTCTGAAGAGTTTCGTAAGTAAGGATATCTTCTTTCTTACCGGATTTGATGAATTTTTTAGCTTTTTCAACTGCTTTTCCTACGGTTTCAAGGTCTTTCAGCTGTAGCTCGATATCAATGATTTCTTTATCTCTTAACGGATCTACTGAACCTTCAACGTGAACAATATTTCCATTATCAAAACATCTTAAAACGTGGATGATAGCTTCACACTCACGAATGTTAGCTAAGAACTGATTCCCCAATCCTTCTCCTTTACTTGCCCCTTTTACAAGACCTGCAATATCAACGATTTCTACCACTGCCGGTAAAACTCTCTCCGGTTTTACGATTTTCTCCAGTTCAAAAAGTCTCTGATCTGGTACAGAAACCGTTCCAAGGTTAGGTTCAATAGTACAGAAAGGGTAGTTTGCTGACTGAGCTTTTGCGTTACTCAAGCAGTTAAAAAGAGTTGATTTACCTACATTCGGCAGGCCTACGATTCCACATTTCATATTGTAAAATTCAAAGTTTAAGGTTTAAAGGCAATTCAAGGTTTTTCTCATGATAAGCATTATATTCAGAACCTTGAATTACGAGTGTGCAAAGATAGTGTTTTTTAAGGGAGTTTCATAATAAAAAATCTGCCAGTACTCTGACAGATTTTTCAAACGGGTTGTGTTTTCCTGTTTTTATTTTAAGGATTGGTACCTGTGGCATTCTGAGCCAGAGGAACGTCGTTGGGTGCATCCTGTAATGTTTTATCAAGGGTGAATAAAGATTCATCTGTAGCTCTGTCCCCCCCTGCAATTTTCAGTTTATCGATCAGATTTTGTGCTAAAGTTTCTTCTTCGATCTGTTCCTGTACAAACCACTGCATGAAATTCCAGGTTGCCCAGTCTTTTTCTTCCATAGAAAGGTCTACGATCTTGTAGATGGCGGTGGTATTGTCCACTTCGTGTTTAAAAACGCCATCGAAACAGGCTGTAAGTGTTTTAGGATCAGCCGGAGGGGCCGGTATTGCATTTACTTTAGGCTTTCCACCTCTGTTAAGAATATATTCCATGAATTTAATCGAATGGTTTCTTTCTTCCTGAGAATGACGGTACAGAAAGTTGGCAATTCCCTGGTAGCCTTTATCATCAGCCCAAATTCCATAAGATAAAAAAACGTGTGATGCGTGAATTTCTTTGTTCATCTGATCGCTAAGTGCTTTTTCCATTTGCGCGGAAAGTCTTTTAGTATTCATAATGTTATATTTTGGTGATTATAATACTGTTCATGCAAAAATGGTTCCTATAGATTTATTTTTTGAAACAAAAATCATCAACCAATACTACAAAACACTGAAATACAATATTTTAAATTGATAATTTATAGTTATTCTAAAATAAAAAACCCGATTCACTTAAGAACCGGGTCGTTATTATTGATCAGCTAAAGACTATTTTATTTTCTTCGCGAAGTAATCACTTTCATTGCCTAGTCTGTCAATCGCTTTAATGGCTATGGCATTCAACTTTTTCCCGTCTTTGAACTTAGGAATATCTTTTGAAATGGTATCCAACGTTAAGATATCCGTCTGCCACACTCCGTCATACTGACTAAAAAGCACCCATTGGAAAACATTTGAAGCATTTTTGATGCTCCAGCTGGTTTGTGCAAAGCTTCCATTATCGGTCACAAATAAAGTGGGGGTTTGCATTGGCACTGTTTTGATCCATGGTGATTTTGGAATCAGGGCTTTTTCGCTGTAAGGGCCATTCTTCAACACAGGCAGCATATTAGGATTTTTGGTAAGCCCTGCAATGCTCCAGTGAATTTCCCCGGCATCGTTTTTAAGAATCTTTCTGGAGATCTCAATCTGATTTTTAATTTCTGTCGGACGGTCTGAAACTCTTATTTCTACCGTATTCAGTCCCGGCCACAGGTGACGGTTCATTGTATTTTCAGACTGCCACCAGCTTAGCAGACCTTCAAAACTCTGCCCTTTGGATTCGATAGGCCAGTACAGCTGTGGAGAAAAATAATCTACCCAACCTTTATTCAGCCATAGTTTGGCATCGGCATATAGCTCATCGTACTGTGATGATCCTACTACTCCTGCGGGATATCCCGGTTTCCAGATTCCAAACGGACTGATCCCGAATTTTACATTATTTTTTTCTGCATGAATTTCTTTATAAATACGTTCTACAAATTTATTCACGTTATCTCTTCTCCAATCGGCTCTTGATAATGTTCCGCCACTGCTTACATAAGCATTCCAGGTTGCATTATCCGGAAAATCTGCTCCTTTATTATAAACCGCATAGGGATAAAAGTAGTCGTCAAAGTGAACCGCATCTATATCATATCTTTTCACGATATCTCTTACGACGTTGGAAACATGCCCCTGTGTTTTTGGGTTGGCAGGATCAAACCAGTACATTCCGTTCTTTAATCTTACTACAATATCGGAAAGCTTACTGGCCATTGAAAGTTTGTTCACAGAACCTCCGTTGCTGTGGTGGGCACGATAAGGGTTTAGCCATACGTGTAATTCCAATCCTCTTTTGTGGGCTTCTTCAATCCAGAACTGAAGCGGGTCGTAATTGGGAGAAGGAGCTGTTCCTGTTTCCCCTGTTAAAAAGTAAGACCAAGGCTCAATATTACTGGTATATAAAGCATCGGCAGAAGGTCTGATCTGAAAAATAGCCGCGTTGAAGTTGTTATTCTTCAGCATATCAAGCATGCTGATGGCTTCTGCCTTCTGCTGCTCTACGGTAAGATCATTTCTTGAAGGCCAGTTGATATTGGCCACACTCGCGATCCAGGCACCACGAAATTCTCTTTTAATTTCCGGAAGACTGGTTCTGAAATTGTCGTCTGCAGAAGCTGCAGCTCCTGTTGTGGTGGCTACCGGTACTTTGGGTGGGTTTGTATTGTTGGTAGGTTTGGTCGGATTTTTTGTGGATGGTGTTTTTACAACATTGTTCTGAACGGAACATGAGGTAGTGTAAGAAGCAAAAACACTCAGTAAAACGATAAGTTTTAATTTATTTATTCTCATAGTCTTGAAACTATATTTTTTTATTTCTTAGAGATTATTATGCCAAAATAAGCATTTTACCGGGTTTATATAGAAAAAAAGCCTCGATTTTCGAGGCTTTTTTTCTATATAAGATTTTTTATTATGCTTTTGCAGATCTTTCTACTCTTTTTCTTTCTTCTTCAGAAAGGATTTTCTTTCTCATTCTGATGAAGTTTGGAGTTACCTCAATCGCTTCATCACCCTGGATGTATTCCATACATTCTTCAAGAGAGAATAAGATTTTCGGAGCAACACCAGTATCTTTATCTTTTCCGGAAGCTCTCATGTTGTTCAGCTGTTTTGCTTCTACGATGTTTACAACAAGATCTCCAGGTTTGTTTTGCTCACCAATGATCATCCCCGCGTAGATTTCCTCACCCGGATCCACGAAGAACTTACCTCTATCCTGTAGTTTAGCAATAGAATATTCTGTAGCAGGTCCTTGAGTTTTGCTGATCAGTACTCCATTATTTCTTCCAGGAATAGCCCCTTTGAAAGGCTTATATTCTGTGAAACGGTGTGCCATGATAGCTTCACCAGCAGTAGCAGTCAACATCTGAGAACGTAATCCGATCAAACCTCTTGAAGGAATTTCGAATTCCATGTGCTGCATTTCACCTTTAGTTTCCATGATGTGAAGGTCCCCTTTTCTCTGAGTAGCCAAATCGATTACTCTTGAAGCGAATTCTTCAGGAACGTCTACTACCAAAGATTCATAAGGCTCCAGTTTCTGTCCGTTCTCATCTTCTCTTAAAATAACCTGTGGCTGACCAATAGTCATTTCATATCCTTCTCTTCTCATTGTTTCAATCAAAACAGATAAGTGAAGAATACCTCTACCGAATACAAGGAACGTGTTGGCATCATCGGTCTGTTGAACTCTTAATGCTAAGTTTTTCTCTAATTCTTTTGTTAATCTTTCTTTAAGGTGGTTAGAAGTAACATATTTACCGTCTTTACCGAAGAAAGGTGAATTGTTGATAGAGAACGTCATGTTCAGTGTAGGCTCATCGATAGCCGTTCTTTCCAATGGTTCAGGGTTTTCAAGATCTACGAATGAATCACCAATCTGGAATGCATCAAAACCTACTACAGCACAGATATCTCCTGCCTGTACTTCGGTTACTTTTTTCTTGCCTAATCCTTCGAAAACGTAAAGTTCTTTTACTTTTCCTTTTACAACTTTACCATCTGCCTGAGCAAGACCGATCCACTGAGATTCTTTAATCTCTCCTCTTGTTACTTTCCCGATCGCAATTCTTCCTAAGAAAGAAGAGAAATCCAGAGAAGTAATCTGCATCTGAAGGTTACCTTCAGTTACTTTCGGAGCCGGTACATATTGTAAGATACCATCCAATAATGGTAAAATATCTTCTGTTTGTTCTAATGAAGTGTTGAACCAACCTTGTTTAGAAGACCCGTAGAATGTAGGGAAATCCAACTGCTCTTCAGTTGCTTCAAGGTTGAAGAACAAATCAAATACCTGATCGTGAACTTCGTCCGGACGGCAGTTTGGTTTGTCTACTTTGTTGATTACCACTAGTGGTCTCAATCCTAGTTCCAAAGCTTTCTGAAGTACGAATCTTGTTTGTGGCATTGGTCCTTCGAACGCATCCACCAACAGGATCACCCCGTCAGCCATTTTTAATACTCTTTCTACCTCACCTCCGAAATCGGCGTGACCAGGGGTATCAATTACGTTAATTTTTGTGTCTTTATAAGTAACAGAAATATTCTTGGATAAGATGGTGATCCCTCTTTCTCTTTCAAGATCATTGTTATCCATAATCAACTCTCCACTCTCCTGATTTTCTCTGAAAATATTGGTAGCGTGTATAATTTTGTCAACCAGGGTCGTCTTCCCGTGGTCAACGTGTGCGATAATCGCAATATTTCTAATGTTTTGCATAAAAGATTTTTACGGGTGCAAAAGTAGTGAATTTTAATGAAAAAATATTTGCTTATCTAAATAATTAATATTTTGTTTAAAATACTAATTTACAATACCATAAAAAAGACCGGTTAAAAAACATTCTTTTTTTATGGTTCGTGCACAGACCTTGGCCGTACATAGATTCTCTTCAAAAAGACCTTTGTTACCACTCTACCTAAACGTTTAATGAATGTAAAATCCGGCGTTTTGTTGTATTGCAGTAGAGATCTTACTATTGTATTTATCTTTTTAACGGTTTTATTTCTGTTCTCAATATTCTTTAGATTCCGTCATAAAGTTAGGAAAAAACGGACAATCAATTTACTCTGATCTGCTTACTATTGTATCATTCGTAAAAATATTTTGAATATCATCTGTTAATGCCTTATCAAACGGTAAAGTACTACAACATCTATTAAAACCACGATGAAAAACTTCACCAGAAAAGATTTCTTGGAAACCTTATGGTGAAACAGGATCATTCCTGAAGCGGCGCCCACTACTCCACCTAATAAAGAAAGTACTAAAAGGGTGTTCTCAGAAATCCTCCATTGGTGTTTCCGGGCTTGCCATTTATCAAATCCAAAAACGCCAAAAGTGATCAGATTAGCAATCAGCAGAAAAATAATCATCTTTACGTTAATTTTCCAGCAAAAATAAGACTTAATTTATAGAGTAAAATACTTTTAGTGATGGGCTATGTTTCCAGAACAGGATTTTTTACATTTGCCATTCGTAAAAAACAAATCAATGACAGTACAGGATCTTGCAGGAACTTATTCTATTAAAGGAAGCAATCAGGAAGAATCTTCCGATATTTCTTACTATGGCACTTTAACGTTAGCTATCGATTCCTTTAACCGAATAGTTGCGCAATGGCTCATTGGCGATCATGTACAGCATGGCACGGGGTTTTACAAAGACCAGATCCTGGTTCTCAATTTCAATTATGAAGGTGATGATCAGAAAATCTACAAAGGAGTGGCCGTATACCGTTGTTTAAGTAAAGATGTTCTGGATGGTTTTTGGTCTGAGAAGCATGGCAATCCACTGTATTTGGGGAGTGAGTATTGTGTGAGGGTGAAGGGTTCGGAGTTTTTGAATTGAGGATTGGGGTTTGATGATTATTAACGAAACTGCATATAATAAAAAACTCCTGAGAGATTTCTCAGGAGTTTTCATTAATTATATCTCTATATTTTACCTTATTCCGGTATAGCATTTTCGAAGGCGAGTCCGTTAATTTGTGATGACATACGCTTTTAATTTTATGTTTACTCTGTATGTAAGAGGCTGCAAATCTCCAAGGTCAGCAATATTTTTTATACAAAAGATTTTAGACTCTTTATTTACTAACCAAACTTCATATTGGTCAATATTATTTTCAGCAAAGTCTTTTTCTTCTCCAGATAAATAGAAAGATGTTCCATTAAAATATTTACATTCTACAAATTTCATTTTTTCACTATGCAAATCATAATACTTTAAATCATAATGCTCACCTTCACTTGTTTTTGAAATGTGTTCAACTTTCGCATATGCAGATGGTTGGCTATCTAAATATTTTTTTACAATTTCTTCAGCATTCAGCCCTAACTTCTTCTTGCCACTTATGGATAGTTCATTATTTCCGCCTAGCCAAGGGCTATCTGAGCTTCCGGAGAAATTAGAAGAATTAATTTCTATTTCAAAATCTTCTATTAATTCAGCAGGAATGTTTAAGTCAAGTTTATATTCATTATTGTTAGCTACATTATTATTGTATTTTTCGACAAGTTTGCTTTTAATTAATTCTACATTATTTTCAAAGTATATTAAACTATTAAGCTCCAAATCTTTTCTTATCAGAAATAGCTCATCATCAGAAAAAAATTCTTTAGTGTTCTTTTCAATGAAATCATAGTCTTGAAACTTACCATCATCAAGTAATTCAAAGCTAACCAATGGTAAATGCTGTTTTAATTGTGATGAAATTATCTCATTAAAATTATAAGATAAGGAAACAGCATTTAAGTCCACATTATCTAGCAAATGTTCTATTATAAACAAAAAATTCAGAAACTCTCTTTGCCGATCAGGATGTTCAATACTTAAGTTTACCCATAATTGGTTTTTCAGTGACTTTTTTAAATTATTATAATGATCTTGAATTTCTTTTTTAAACAACTTATCAAAATTCAGTTTGTAATCTGCAACCTGATTATATTCCTCCAATGTTATTGATAAATCAATTAATATATTTCGGATCATTCTCATTTCTTCCAGTGTAGTATCAGAATAGAATAATTGACATTCTTTAAACTGTGGGAAATTATTCGTTATATGTTCTTCAATAGTATTTTCAGTAAGTTCACTCTTGGCCTCAATATTTTTAATTCTAAAAATTGATTTCCAAATGGACAATCTAATACTAACAACCCCTAACAAAATTTTTGCTTCTTCTAACATTCCTTCGGCCAAGTCGTTATTAATATCATAAATATTATCATCCATACTTTGCCTCAAAATTGTTTCAAAAGTCTTTTTCTCATCCAACGTATCAAATACCTTAAGAAAGATATCGGAAAGAGTGTCGGTGAACTGTTTATTTTTCTTCAATTGTACGACAGAAGTATTATTTGGAATTTTTAAATAATAATGATCATTTTGATAAATATAACTATACATTTCAATATCAAATGATTCCCCATCTACACTAGCAATGAGCTTATTACAGCACTTTATTTTCAATTTGTTTAGTAACTGAACCTGCGCTCTTTTAACGTCTTCTTTTGTTATTTTATCTAATCTATAGGCTAAAATAAAAGGAATTCTGCTTATAATATATCGCTCAAAATCTTTTTTTATTAAATCGTCATATTGCACTTCTACGATGTCCAAATCCAGATCATTTAGGTTTTTAAGTCCAAAAAGTTCTATAGCTGTTGCTCCTCCAGAACGTGATGGATAATACAGAATTGGAAATTTATTCGTTAAGACTTCGGGCAATTGAATTCGATCACTGAAATAGATTTCAGTACTTTTTCTAACTTCTATAAAACTTCCTACTCTTGCATATAAATCAACATCGAGGATTTTTCCTTCATTAGCTCTATAATGTCCAACTAAATTTTTGTAAAAAACTTGTGCACTTTTAGAATTGTTTCTGTTTGCTAATTCTTGAGTTTTTGACCTTAGGTAGGATAAATCCAAATCATTAAAGTCTTTTTTAGCTCCTAAAAAAGATAAAATTCTATCAACTTCATTCTTATCTAATGTAGTATTAATATCAGCCAAATAATCATAATCAATTTTAAAAGGGTTAAACCATTCTTCTTTTTTATTGGTAATCAGGTAATTATTCACATTAAAATGTTGTACTATCGTATAATGTATGTAATTTTTAAAACTATTAATGTTTTTCTGACCATAATAACTATATTCTATTTTTTCTTTGTAAGATTTAGTACTTGAAAAATCATTAAAGATTTCGAGTATTTTCTTATCACATGCTAACCACGCAATAACATTATTTATATTAGACTGATTCACAATATTATTCAATGATTTCACATCAAATAGCTCATACTTATTTACGCCTATATTTTCTTTTTGGTTTATCATGTTAATATATCTTTTGTCAATATTGTTGGTTTTCATCTCAACAATTGAGATATGATTAACTCCTAACCATCTTAGAAAATTTTCTATTTCATTAATATCCTCATTTTCTAATCCTAAAGTTTCAATTCCACTCAGAATAGAACTTTTATCATATAATTCATCAAAAATTTTTTCTGAGATTTTACCCGCTATAAAATCTTTAGATAAAGTCAATGACTTAATATCAACAATCTCATCCAACAAATTTAAACAAGGAATTTGTGCTTCGTAATCCAAAACAGGATTATCTTCTCTCATCTTATAATTATGGAATACAGTCTGATAGAACTCTCTTAAAACAATTTTGAAATTATGATTAGACTTTAAAACATCATTAGTTTCACTAATAATTTTTTTAATTACAGTTTGAGGCTCAAAAGAGTGAACATCAGAAATAACCGCCAATCGATCTTTTAGTATTCTTGATTTATTCGTTTCAAACTGTAAATCAAGTTCATTAACAAGCTTTTGAAATAAGTCAGAATGTAAAAATCTGATTTTTGAATATGAAGGAACTTTTAAGGATGTATTATCCCCTGTTTTATCTGTAAAAACATAGTTATTTTTATCTATTAAAGTTCCCTCTTCATCTATTAAGACACTAAATTTTTTATTAGGATAATACTGTAACAATAAATTTATGAACTCAGCTCTTTGCTGTATTGTTAAATTTGTTGCTATTAATTCTATAATTTCTGTATAGTTATCTGGTCCTTTAATATATTGATGAGGGTTTGTTTCTAAATCGCAAAACATAATTTGCTCTTCGAAAGAATTTTCTAATTGATACGTATCTAAAAATTTAGCGATACCATTACCTATATTTTTTGCTTCATCTAAATTCAGATAGGTTCCTATTAAGGTCGGATACACTACAAAATCTCTCTTATATTCATCAATAATATGTGAATACGGTTCATACAAGTTAATATTATCATTACTGATAGACTGATATGGCAACCAAGATTTTTTATTTTTATTTTTTAATATTTCAATTAATTTTAAATGAAGCTGAAACAATTTATCTAAAACAAAAGGATTTATAGTGGATTCAGTACTATGATTTCTATTCTGATCAAGTTCTAAACTTGCGTGTGCAACAAATGGCAACTCAAAAGGAATTTGAGTCTTAAAGTAATTGTATAATACTTTATCCTTTAGAGAAAGATCATCGGAAAAAGCAATCTTAACAGAATATCGTTTAGCATCTATAGACTCATTTTCTTGTAGTAAATCCTCGTCAACCAATCCATCATTCTCTATGACAAAGTACTCATTATCAGAATGTATAATTTTGGTAAAGGAATTATTTTGTTCTCTTTTGACATTTATATTTTTAACAGCTCCATCAATAGAGGTTTCAACTTCAGTAATGTTATTAAGAAACAATAACGTCATCATACTGATATTCTCAAGTTGAGTAGTGATGTCATTTTCATATTCTTTTTTATATCGAACAATTACACTCGTTGTATACAAATGGGGTTCATCTAAATCCAATATCTTTCCACAATTAAGCAAAGGAATCGGGTATACGTCAGGTTTTAATCTCCTTTTTTCTCTTATTTTTCCCAGTTCATCCTCCGTATAATTTAATTTATTTAATAAAATATCTTTTTTATTTTCATCTTTAAAAGAAATAATAAAATCATTACTAATAATTTTAATTTCGTCAGCCCAATTGATAATTGACCTAAATCCCAACCCTTTATTTCCAATATAACCTGACGAAACTTTTGATGATAACCCTGGATAGAGAAGAGAATCATACCCTTCAAGAGAAAATGCTTTTTCACCATCATTACTTATTTGGAGGATACAATTTGTAGTATCCAAAAAAATGGAAACTTTAGCAGCCCCCTCATCTTCGCAATTTTGGAACATTTCTAAAATTTGCCTTCCATTATAGCCTTTATTAGTATCAGATTCTGTTTTATTCAGGCTTAGTAAAGATTTAAAATTTCTTAAATCATTTAGCCTCTCATCTATTGCTTTTTGAACAATATCTCTCATTTATAATTATCTAGTTATTAGTTTTTATTTTATTTTCTGTATCAATAACGTTTTATACTCTCTCAGCCTCTCTATTTCATGATCTTAAAAAATCACTTTAGATATTTTTTCTAAATGGCGACCCATTTTAAACTGATCTTCAAATGCAAGTAAGATTGCACTCATCGATTTCAAAAGTTCTTGATTTAATGAATCTATAGTAACAATATTCATTTCAATTGTTTTATCATTATTAGATTCAATATCAGTAAGCTTGTATATCTTTTATAGCTTTCTTTAAAATCATATTTTTTTATCAGTAGCAAGTTGACTATTGACAGTAATAAAAATTTGTTATTGAGATTCTGGCTTCCAATCATTGAAAATCCTTTTGTCCATCATCGCATGGAAACCATCTTTATCACAACCCTATTGCAGAGCAATATTCATACTCCAAAACAGGTAAAAGATTCACTTGTTATGACGGTCCGACCGCAAAATAACGATTATTTATAATATCTGAAAACTATTATCAGCACCTTTGCCTAGGAGTTTGAATATCCTAAAATGTGAACCCCCTTTTGAATATGTGCAGATTACATTCAAAAAACAAAAAAGCTGCCTCTCAAAAGAAGCAGCCCATAGATTATTGATCAATCTAACAATTATTTTTTAGCTTTTACATCGATTGCGATCTCGATATCTTTGCTGATCATCCATTCTGCAGGATCTGCTTCTGAAGTACCGAACTGGATTCCCCAGTCTGCTCTGTTCACTGTAAATTTAGCCTGAATTGCTGCTGAGTTTTCTGCAACTTCTACTTTAGCAGGGAAAGTAACGTTCATCGTTTTTCCTGATAATGTAAGGTTTCCGCTTACTGTTTTATTAGCTCCTGCTACTGCATCTTTCGGAGCCTCCTTTAAATCTGTAACGCTTGTGATTTTAAAATCTGAAGTTGGGTTTTTCGCTACATCAAAGAAGTCAGGATTTTTTAGGTGAGCTTCAAGATCTGCCGATTTTTTATCTTTTTCTGTTACGGAAGCCGGATCTACTTTGATAGAGTTCATATCAATAATAAAATTACCCGCAGCAATCTGACCTGCGTCTACGCTAAGGTCTCCTGATTTCACGGTAAGAGTTCCCCAACGAGGAGCCATTCCTCCTTTATGAAATGCTTTCCAGTTGACTACAGAACCTACTGTGTCTACTGCCAATACTTCTCCTTTGCTTTCTGCTACTTTCTGTTCCTGAGCTGTAGCTGCAGTATCTGCAGATTTGTCTTTATTACATGATGCTAAAAGCAATCCTACTCCTACTAATGCAATTACGCTAATTTTTTTCATATTGTTGAAATGTTTAAAAAGTTGATTGAAATTTTGTTGTTTTCGGGTACAAAAATAGAAAAAGCTTGTTCTCGGAACCTTAACATACATCAAGAAATAAAAATAATGTAAATAATAGGGAAATCACATTATTCATCTTTTTATTTTTTAAAGGCCCTATAACCTTGATTTTAGGGTAGTTTTCTATGGTTTGTCTTGTTTCGGAATACAATAAAATGTAATTTTGGTTCTTCAAAAAACGCAGATTTTAACTGAAATATGTCAAAAAAACTAATCTACCTGTTTGCTTTAGGCGCAATACAATGTCTTCATGCACAAACAAAAGCTGAAGAAGCTTTAAAAACATTCGAACAAAAATATCCTCAGGAAAAAATACATCTCTTATTAGATAAAAGCAGTTTTGTAGCGGGTGAAAACCTATGGTTCAAATCGTTTGTATTTGACGGTTACAATACCTCGTCCATTTCTACCTCATTATTTGTTGAGCTTTACGACAGTAATAAAAAACAAATCGGTAAAAATCTCATTCCGCTCCTTAATGGTGAAGGAAGCGGAAGCATCCTGCTGCCAGCGACTTTAAAAGAAGATGTTTACTACATCAGGGCATATACTTCCTGGATGGCGAATTTCAGTGAAGATTTTCAGCTTATCAAACCGATTACGGTGTATAATCCCACATCTTCTGAAAAACTCAGTGCCGCAACCACGACTCATTGGACAGCCTCTGTATATCCTGAGAGCGGAAATTTTATAGACGGTATTTCTACAAAACTCGCGGTAAGACTTCAGTCTAACGGTGCTGAACCTACTGATTGGGAAGGTTATGTAATAGACTCTGAAAATCCTGGTGAAAAGATTGCTGCCTTTAAAGGGTTGGATCAAAATATAGGGTTATTGACCATGACTCCCAAAAGCGGAAAGAAGTACCAGCTGGTCATTCAGGATAAGCAGGGCGAAAAGCAGAATATCCCTTTACCGGATGTTTCCCCATCGGGAATAAGCTTACAGGTCATCTCCGGTGCTGATGCTGTGAAATATACTCTGAAGTCGAAAAACCTGCCGCAGCATTCTCAACATTATAAAGTACTGGGAACCATCAATAATCAGTTGGTTTATAAGGCTCAGGTGAATAAGATTGCAGATGAAACTCAATATTCTATTCCTAACAATCAGCTTGTGAATGGAATTTTACAGCTTACGGTTTTTGATGATAACGAAAATATAGTAGCCAATAGATTGTCTTTTGTACAGCCACAGCTGTTGCAAGTGAAAAAACCGACATTGCAGTCTCTTTCGCTGGAAAATATACCCCGCGTAAGAAATTCATTTATCATTTCCAAAAATCCGGATTATTCCGGGTATACGGTGTTGGTTCTTGATGCGAATACAAAGAGTACCGAAGATAATCAAAGTCTGCTGAGTTCTTTATGGCTTACCGGTGACATCACTTCAAAGATCATTAATCCGGCTCAATATTTTACCAATAACCGCAATACGGAAGCTCTGGATGCGCTTTTAATTTCGGAGAGATGGAAACGTTTTGACTGGAAATCCATCATTTCAGGAAATTATCCAAAGATCAAATACCAGCCTGAAAGTTACCTTTCCTACAAAGGTAAAGTGAGTGTTCAGGGAAAACCTGCTCCCAATACAGATGTTAATTTAATTTTTGATTCCAGTTCGGGATCTAAAATTTTTCAGATTAAGTCTGATGCCAGTGGTTTTTTCGTCATGAATAATTTAATTTTTGAAGACTCTATGAAGTTTTCTTATCGATTAAACAGTGATACGAAAGACTCTAATACTAATTATTCTGTTTATTTCCAGCCTAATTTCGGTTTTATACCCTATACGAAGAGTCTACCTTTATCTTCATACAAGCTTACCCCGAGATCTCAGGATGATAAACCGTCTGAGGAGACTACCCGTTCTCTAACCAATTTGAATACGCAGAAAATCATCAATGAGAAAGTAATCAATATTGAAGAAGTAAAAATAAGAGGTGAAATAAAAAGTAAAACCAAAAAATTAAACAGCGAACTAAGCAGTGCTTTATTCAAAAGTGCGCGTGAAGATGTTTTTGATTTTGTAAATGATCCTAATGCGATCATTTCCACCAATATTCTGCAATGGTTGCAGGGAAGAGTGGCAGGGCTAAGGATAGAAACGCAGGGCGGTACTGCTACCCCTTATCTGCAAGGACAAAAAACAGAAGTTTATCTTGATGAGATGCCAGTATCTACCAGTCAGATTGCCAATATGTCGACCTCTGACATTGCGATGGTAAAAGTGATAAAAGGCTTCTTTGCAGGAGGTTTCGGAGGAGGTAACGGAGCCATCGCCGTTTATACCCGCCGAGGAGGAGGTTCTACAGGAAAAGTGATTGACAGAAGTCTGCCATCCCAATTAAGACAGATCACATTATCCGGCTACGACAAAGAAGTTCCTTTTGAAGGCCCAATCTATGGAAATGACAGTTTCAAAAAGATTCCACACGATACCAGAAGCGTTTTATTCTGGAATCCTAATCTTGAGGTGCAGCCCCAGGAACCTACATCGGTAGAGTTTTACAATAATGACGATGCAAAAAAATACCGCGTTATCATTATGGGACACGATAAAAATAATGAGGTCCCACTTTATTATAACGAAGTGCTTCCTTAATTTGGATATAAAAAAGACTGGTTACCATAGCAGTAACCAGTCTTTTTATGTATTGTAATTTATTATCTTCGTGATTAGTCACAGCCTTCATCGAAATCATAACCGTTTTTCTGGTGTTGTGAATTGCTTTCAAAAATTATTATCTTCGTGATTAGTCACAGCCTCAAAAAATAATCTACTGAAATTCAGTAGATTATTTTTATTTTTAGGATTTAAAATTTAGAATAATTCCAGCTGTTGAAAGGTTGGAGGAGGTTCTTCTCTATTCCTGGCAAAGAATATCTCAATATCTCCAAATTGTTTGTCGGTGATGCACATAATGGCCACCTTCCCGGCCTTTGGAAGCATGAATTTCACTCTTTTAATATGAACTTCAGCATTTTCACGACTGGGACAGTGACGTACATACATAGAAAACTGGAACAGATTAAAGCCATCATCAATAAGCCCCTTCCGAAAGCGGTTGGCATCTTTCATATTGGCTTTAGTCTCTGTCGGCAAATCATATAATACTAAAACCCACATAATTCTATATGCATTAAACCTTTCGGCATTCATATCAGTTCAGGATAAGAGATCAGGCGTTTTTCTCCTGTATAACATTTATACAGTGATGTAATAGTTGTTTTTACGGCAACCAGTAATGGTCTTGTTTTGTCGTCTATTTTTACATCTTTGGTGGCAATCTGTAAAATAAAAGCTTTAAATTCTTTAGTTAATTCTTCCGTTGCAGGATTAAGGGACAGCCATTGCATGACTAATAAGTCAACGAAAGGTCGATAAGGCTCCATCAGGTCATCAGCCAGGCAATAAGGGTTGTATTTATTCTTGTGGAAAATACCCAATACAGGGAGCAATCCGGTCTCAACAATTGCTCTTGCCACAATACTTCTGAGAACCGAATACCCAAAATTAAAAAACTGATTGGGAGAATCTCCAAAACGTTGCCTCAAAAAATCAAGACTAATGAGATATTTCCAGTAGTGTTGTGCCGCAATCCCTTCCATATTAGTAATA
Source organism: Chryseobacterium sp. JK1 (assembly GCF_050632815.1). Taxonomy (NCBI): domain Bacteria; kingdom Pseudomonadati; phylum Bacteroidota; class Flavobacteriia; order Flavobacteriales; family Weeksellaceae; genus Chryseobacterium; species Chryseobacterium sp. JK1. The sequence continues at coordinate 1,895,042 of NZ_JBODRU010000001.1, forward strand.
TCTCCACTTTTTACGTTATTTTGATAATCCATCATCGGTTCGTAATAATTCCCCAACCTTTTTAAAACTTCTTTTTGATTTTCGATTTTACATTCCACAGTCTGTTTCCAAAGTTGCTTTTTCAGCGGTTCGCTTGCCTCTAGCTGATCTTTTACCCGATCAGAGTGTTCGGTATGACCATAAAGAGGAAGCATAATTCCATGGGGTAAATGTTGAGCATCACAGCTAATAACCACTACATTATTTCCCATCATTTTTTGAATAAGATTATGGGAAATGGTAATCTGATAATGGTCTAACATCAATAAGCCTAAGTCTTCCACCGGAATACTCCCCTTTTCCATTTTGGTTTCCGGACAAAGGATTTTCATTTGCTCGTCTTTAAGTTTAAGATAAGCAGAGTTACCGATATAGATGGAGCGGGTGATCATATTAGAAATTCCAATTTATTGTACCATCGATATGCATTTCAAAATCTTTGCCTTCTACCGCAAAATTCCACTGCCCTTGCGTAAGTCTTAAAAAAACCTGTTGTTTATCTATTGTAAAAGAATTTTCTTCTGAATAAAGTTTTCTCAATTCAGTGTCTATTCCTGCTGCCAAATGGTGTTTAAATTTTATCCTTCCATCTTTTTCAAACTGATACATTTTAAACATTCTGTTAGATAATTCTGCTTTTTCTAAATCTTTGAGTTCATGAATACTTTCTTTATAAAACAAGACTTTATCACCGCTTTTTAAAATAGAATGAAGAGGCAATTGTATTTTATTTTTTCCTTTGCCAGATTCAAAACTTGAAAACTCCGGCTCATTAAATAGATTTTGAATACTTTTCAATTTAAGTTCAGCTACATCTATAATAGAAAGAATCCTCATTGCTTTACCAGAATCATTTTTATAAAATAAACAATACGTATTTTCACCGTTAGTTGCTAATGTAGACTTTTTATATTCCTTATCTGAAACAAAACTGTGATTATGGACTTTAATTGCTGTTGCATATTTTAAGCCGTTTTCAAAACAGCGTATTGTTCTTATTTTATTGACTTTATTTCCTTTCTTATCAAACATGAAAATACCTTCTGTTAAAGCTGTTTTAAAGTCTGATTTTTCAACTTGTCTTTTAATTATTTTAAACAAATCCTTATCAACAATTACTCTTTCAATTTCTTCAAGATTTTTAAATCCTGGAGAATTAGCATCCTTTTTGTAAACCAATGGTTTTCTAACAGCTAAATAAATTTCATCTTTAAGAATCATTTTTTTATTCTCATCAAACAGAATCTTATTATCTCCATCTCTTACTGGCTGTTTGATGGCTCCATAAAAAGTTTCTCCGTGTAACTGTCCACGAATCGTATCACCTTTGGCAATTCGTTTTTTTCTATTTCCTGATTTATCTATATCATAAATTATTTTCCCTCTTTTTCTTATTGTTTTAGCTGTTTGAGTAATGGTTCGATTATCCGTAAGATTATTAATCAAAACCACATCTTTTAGTCCCAAAATATATTTTTCAGAAAAATTATTCCAGTCCATAGGAAGTTCGTGATACGTTTTACCGGTTCTGTTATCAATTTCATTCTGATAAGCCTTAATAATTCTTTCCCTATGAAAAGCATTTGGAATCAACGTCAGAATAGCAGCATCCTGAGCGTGATGGCTATGTACACTTCTGTCTTTTTTAGAATTCTTTGATTGTACTTTATAAACTTTCTTAAAAATATCCGTAACGCCACCTTTTTCAACAGAAACTCTTTTAAACAACGTTTTAAAATATGGCAAAGCGTACTTTGTAATAATCTGAGTATCTCTCAACTGATTATTTCTCCATCCTGCTTTATATTCTGTAATGGTAAAGGTTGCTAATTTAGATTTCAGATAATCCAAATCCATTTTCATAGTGTGATACTTTACAATACAAAAATCTTTATATTCTTTTGTACTTGCATAGGATGCCTTCTTTTTCCATTCATCAAATAGCTTTTCAAGCTCCTCAATCTTCTTCCAAGTAATTATTTTCTCAGTCTTACCTTTTAGTTCTTTATATTCTACTTTTCTTTCTCCAAAAAGAAATTCAATATTTCTGACTATCGGATTATAGCTTTCACCATTTATAACCTGTTCAATATCATAATTAACTAATTGTGTCGGGAACTTTCTCCCTTTTTGTAAGCGATTATAAGCAGAATCAGCAATAGTTAGATTTTTTAATTCGTTATCAAAACTGATACTTGCAGGAATTGTATGCTCAAAATCATACTTATTACCAATAATTAAATCAGAAAAAGAAATTGGCTTCCCTGTATAAAGGCAAATTTGATTTTGTTCGTACCATAACCTGATTTTACGGACTAATGTATCTTCATCGATAAGATTAACATTAGAAAATTGTTCACGATAAACTGCTAATTCTTTTCTATAAACAGCATTTTCTTTCTCCCTTTCCTTCTGCCAAATTTCAATTGCCTTTCTTTTATTTTTATCATTAAGCTCTCTGGCAATCTCAATCACTACTCTTGTCTCTTCATCTATCTTTCCTGTCTGTAGGAGGTAATTTACTAAATTTCTAAGTTTATGTAGAGACTTCAATGCCATCGGATTTTTAAACCCTTTGCTGAGTGGCTCTGGATTTCCTAATAATTTTATTTCCCGGCCTTCAAACTCTGCGTTAGGATTTCTTGTTAAGAAAACGCTTCTATTTTTTTCTTTTACATAATACTTTTTCTTTCCTAAAGAATATTCTAAATAGTTTTCCGCTTCTGCATAATTCTCCTGTTCAGACGGGTGCCAAAGATACTTCTTCATATCTTCTGAAACATGATAAGTATCTTTTATAAAATTGAATATCTTTTCATGAGTTCTTTCAGGCTGCACAAAAAGGTTCTTTTTATCCAAAAGTGATTTCTTTAGAAATTCAAGATATTTTGCTGAAACATAATCAATGATATTAACTTTAGTTTGTTCATCAAGTTTATCCCAACTTTCTTGTCCGTAATTGTTAATTGTACTTGTCAAAACAAGTTTTCTTTCAGTACTATCCAAATCTCGGTCATCAGTAATATAATAACGGTTTTCATCGTTAACCATTTCTGATATCAAACTATTGACAATTGCTGTATTTTTTCTGTTTACTAAATCCTGATTTAAAATCTTATAAATTTCTTCAGAAAAATGATTAATCAGTGTCTCCGAAATTTCATTCTCTCCAAGCATTTTGTACAGATTAGCCATGTACACAGCGTGGCTGTACAAGAAACCCTTTTGTAAATGAGGAAGAATTTTTTTAATTGCAGAAAGGCTTAAGGTTGCAAAGCCTTGTTGTAATTTGATTTTAGAAAACTTACTTGCTTTTTCTTCATCCAAATTCAATTTCTCTAAAGCAAATTTCTTAAGATTTTCTTGTCCGTCAAAAGTCATTAGGACATGCCAAACATCTTCAAAAGTATATTCAGTACTGATTTTTTTAACAGGTTGTGAACTTCTATCTCCATTAATATCCCATTTTAATATGTTTTTCCAGTTCTCGCCAAAAATATCCTGAAATTGTTTAAGTAATTTCACAGACAGAACCTTAGTTTTTTCGTGATGTCTTGATGTCCTTTTGGCGCCATCTTTCTTAAGCTGTTTATCAATATCAATTAGTTCAAAATCTGGTTTTGACTTGTAAAATAATGGATAAATTTTGGACTGAATATATTCCTGTTTATCTTCATTTAAAGGAGGAATAATATTTAAGTTATTAATAAAAACCCAGGTTCTATATTCCTCATAAAAAGGATGACTTACCGCTACCCTTTTTTTTCCTTTTTCATAAATACAGTTTCCAATTAAGCCTTTCTGTGTTCTTAAAGGGCGTTGCCAGATTATGGCCTTCCAGAGTTTAGAATAGTCATCTTTAGACATTCCGTGTAGATCACAAATCCATTTTAATTCTGCTTCACTATCTTTTCTAAGATTATACCTTTGTCTTATTCTTCCTCCGAAATCTTTTTGAAAATGATATAATGCAGCTCCTAAAGTTTTATACTTATCTAGATATCCCTCAATATCATTTCTTCCTTTTGTTCCGTTTTTATCACTTCCGGTTAACATCGTCTTAGCTTCTTCCTCATCTCTTCCTTTAAAACCTCTTCTTTGAACAAGCTGATAAAAAACTCTTCCTAAAATTTGAGGATTATTTGTAAATACATTTTTATATTGTGGATTGCCTGCTAAGGCTCTGAAAATATAATAACTCTCACTTTTGTCTTTTCCAAACAAGTGAAAATCCGGCAGACCATCACCATCAAAATCAAACCTTATCCAATTCAGGAATTCTTCGGATTGCGGGTATTCTCTTTTCTTATCTTTTCTGTATGTTTTCCAGTTATTAAAATCTTCGATAGATAAAGGGCACATATTTCTTTCAATGAGAAATTGCAAAATTCCAAACTTTCTGTATTTTTCAGCCTGATAATTTCTTCTTTTGCCTCTGCTTTCAGTTCTTTTCTGAACTTTAGGAAATTCATTTCCTTTTTCTGAAGCAACGCCTTTCTCAAAAGTAATCACTCCAAAATCTTCTATCTGATTTCCTTCTAAACCTGTATTTCTAATTGCCCATCCAGAACTGTTACTGCCAAGATCAACTCCTAATATTTTACTCATGATGATTAGTTTTGATATTTTATAAAAATAAATAGAAAAATAATAAAATTTATACGGTTTCCCATAAAACCAGTTTTAAAAAAAATTCTATATTTGTATTAATAATTTTGAAAAGCAATTCACAATAAGGCTAAAAGCCGAAGAAAATCTTTAATCCTGCGTACTCCGTGGGATTTTTATTTTACTAGATAATTAAAAAGCAATTCACAATAAGGATTATTCCGTTGTGAAAACATTCAAGGCGGGGCAACTCGCCTTTTTTCGTTTTAAAATCCTATTTTAGCGAGCCGAAAAACAGAACAATGACGACCGTAGCATTTATACAGAAGCAACTTAATATCTCTGAGAAGAGCATCAACAATACTTTACAATTATTAGCAGAAGACTGCACCATCCCATTCATTGCCCGTTACCGAAAAGACAAAACAGGAAATCTGGATGAAATACAGATTGAGCAGATCGCTAAAATCAGTAAGCAGTTTGAAGAGATTGTTAAAAGAAAAGAATCAATTCTAAAATCTATAGAAGAACAGAACTCCTTAACTCCTGAACTTCAACAAAGAATTGAAGAAAGTTTTGATCTTCAGGAACTGGAAGATTTATACCTGCCTTTCAAAAAACGTAAAAAAACCAAAGCGGATACAGCAAAAGAAAAGGGTCTTGAACCATTGGCAAAGATCATTATGAGCCAGAAGAGTAACGACCTTCAGTTTTTGGCATCCAAATATCTGAACAGCGAAGTTGCGACTGAAGAAGAAGCTTTGCAGGGCGCCAGAGATATTATGGCAGAATGGATCAACGAGAACATGTACGTCCGTAAAAATCTCCGAAGAATATTTCAGCGTAAAGCCCTAGTAACCTCTAAGGTTGTAAAAGCTAAAAAAGAGGAAGAAGAGGCACAAAAGTTCTCTCAGTATTTTGAATGGGAAGAAAACCTCAGCAGAACTCCATCTCACAGACTGCTCGCTATGTTGAGAGCAGAAGCGGAGGGTTTTGTAAAAACAAATGTTGGAATAGATAAGGAGGAAGCTATTGACTTCATAGAGAAAGCCATTATAAAATCCAATAACGAAAGTTCTGACCAAATTGCACTGGCCATCAAAGACAGTTATAAAAGACTTCTAGAACCGGCTATTTCTAATGAAGCGCTACAGGAAGCCAAAGAAAAAGCAGATCAGAAAGCGATTGAGATTTTTTCTGAGAACTTAGGCCAATTACTGTTAGCACCACCTTTGGGAGAGAAAAGAATTTTAGCCATTGATCCCGGTTACCGAAGCGGCTGTAAAGTAGTCTGCCTCGACGAAAAAGGAGATCTTCTGCATAATGAAACCCTCTACCCTCACGCTCCACAGAATGAAAGCGGAATGGCGATGAAGAAAATCCGTTCTATGGTAAATGCTTATAATATTGAAGCCATTTCAATCGGAAACGGAACGGCAAGCCGCGAAACTGAGTTCTTCATTAAAAAAATCGCGTTTGACAAACCGCTGCAGGTTTTTGTGGTTTCCGAAGCCGGAGCATCCGTATATTCTGCCAGCAAAATTGCAAGAGAAGAGTTTCCAACGTATGATGTAACGGTGCGTGGCGCTGTTTCCATTGGAAGAAGACTTTCTGATCCGTTGGCTGAACTGGTGAAAATTGATCCAAAATCCATAGGAGTAGGACAATATCAGCATGATGTAGACCAAACGCAATTAAAAAACGAACTGGATTCTACGGTAATGAGATGTGTAAACTCCGTGGGAATCAATTTAAATACGGCCAGCAAATCTCTGTTGAGCTATGTTTCCGGAATCGGGGAGAAAATGGCAGAAAATATTGTTAATTACCGTGCAGAAAATGGAGCTTTTGAAGACCGAAAACAATTGAAAAAGGTTCCAAGACTTGGTGAAAAAGCTTTTCAGCAGGCAGCGGCTTTTGTGAGAATCTCCAATGCCAAAAACCCGTTGGACAATTCTGCAGTACATCCGGAAGCCTACGGAATTGTAGAAAAAATGGCTAAGGACCTGGGAATTAAACCCAACGAACTTATTGCCAATAAAGAGAAAATCGCTTTAGTAAAACCGGAAAGCTACATCACTGGAGAAATAGGAATTCTGGGAGTCAAAGATATTTTAAAAGAGCTCGAAAAACCGGGACTTGACCCTAGAAAAGCAGCCAAAGTTTTTGAGTTTGATCCGAATGTAAAAAGCATTAAAGATCTAAAAGCAGGTATGATTCTCCCAGGGATTGTCAATAATATTACAGCTTTCGGATGTTTTGTTGATCTGGGCATCAAAGAAAGCGGGCTGGTTCATATTTCTCAGCTTAAAGATGGATTTGTGTCTGATGTAAATGAAGTGGTAAAACTTCATCAGCACGTTCGCGTGAAAGTAACAGAAGTAGATGAAGCCAGAAAAAGAGTTCAGCTGAGTATGATCCTGTAAATTTGCTTTTACTTTCTTAAAAACAATTAAAACATCACATTTTGAAATATAAAAATCTAATTTTCGACCTGGACGGAACTTTATGGGACTCCCGCGCGACCATCATCGGTATATGGAACGAAGTGCTTCAAAAGCATCAGTTGATTGAAAGAAAGCTAAAACCAGAAGATATGGATTCGTACATGGGACTTTTAGCCAAAGACATTATAAAAGATATCGTACCCGGTATTTCTGATCTGCAGGCCGAAGAAGTTCTTGCTGAAATTGTAAGCCATGAAAACAAAGTTCTCGGTATACTTGGCGGAATTCTATATGAAGGCGTGGAAGACACGTTAAAATACCTGGCGCAAGATTACAGACTTTTCATTGTAAGCAACTGCCAGGATGGCTATATTGAATCATTTTTAGCCTACTATCAATTCGGCCGCCTTTTTGCTGACATTGAATCTCATGGCCGGACTCAAAAAACCAAGGCAGAAAATATAAAACTGATTATGGAAAGAAACCATATGTCCATTGAAGACAGTATCTATATTGGGGATACGCAGACAGATTACAGTGCTGCATCAGCCAATGGGTTACCATTTATCTTCTGTGAATATGGTTTTGGAAATCTGGAAAATCCTTTATATGAACCTTCGATTTTAAAGTTTGAGGACCTGCAGAAATATCTCACGACTATTGCAAAATAATGAAAATATCCGGGCTTACAGAAAAAAGACTCATTCACCGACCTACCCGATTCTTCGATGAATCCGGTACGAGGATTTATAATCAATTTGAATATGATTTCTCGTATAATCCGGTTCACAAAGACAGTGAAAGGGAAAGAGTTTTTGCCAAAATAATCGATATGCTTCCGTTTTTACTGGTCTTTTATTTTATTTTCCACCTGCCTTTCTTTGGAAGTTTTCTTATTTCTATTCCCTGTGTTATTATTTCAGGTCTATTTTGTGAATGGTATTTTGGAACAACTTTAGGAAAAAAGGTTTTTAGACTTGCCGTACTCGACGACAGCGGAAATTATCCGGGATTTATAAAATCTCTGCAAAGAAATGTGTTGTGCCTAATTAATTTCTTGCTATTTCTTATAGATTATCACCCTCCTATCAGTGATGCCTGGAAAGAAGAATCTTCTCAAACAAATTTCAGTATGAATTTCAACAATAAGTTCTGTAAAACTTATGTTATCAAGGAAGACAAAATAAAGGATGTAAAAGAACGCCTTCATCAAGGCAGCCATACACGATCATTTATCATAAAAAATGCGACTTAGTAGATAAGTCGCATTTTCTTTATTTATAATCTTTAGAGCTTCTTCTCGGTTCTTTAGCTTCCGGCCATTTCACCGTTTCGCCTTTTTCATCTTTTGGCATCACTCTTTTCTCTCTGTCTGCAAATTCAGGATCTTCAGAAGCCATATAAGCCAATGCTGCAGTTAACACAACGTTGTTTTTTACTTCATCAAAAACGATTTTATCATACGTATCTTTTGTAGTATGCCATGTGTATCCAAAATATCCCCAGTTCAGAGAACCTAAAGAAATTCCCGGTACTCCTGCCGCCACAAATGAAGCATGATCAGAACCTCCACCTCCCGGCATTCCAGGGAAATCTGTTTTAATATGTGTTCTTACTGATTTCGGAACTCCGTCAAGCCATTTACCAACATAGTCATAAGCTTTCACAAACCCCTGACCACTGATATTCACCACTCGACCAGTACCGTTATCCTGGTTGAATGCAGCCTGCACTCCTTTTATGATCTGAGGATTATCTGCTACAAAACCTCTGGAACCATTCAACCCTTGTTCTTCGCTTCCCCACAATCCTATAACAATGGTTCTTTTATTATTGGGATAATATTTTTTCAGAAGCCTCATTGCTTCAAGCATCGTAAGTGTTCCTGTTCCATTGTCTGTAGCTCCCTGAGCCCCATCCCATGAATCAAGGTGAGCAGAAAGAATAACATATTCATCAGGTTTTTCCTTTCCTTTGATCATCCCGATCGTGTTGAAGCTTTTGGCTTCAGGAAGGATTTTAGACTGTGCATCTACTTTGATTTTCGGCTGAGCTCCTTTTTCCGCCATTCTGTAAAGCATTCCATAGTCTTCTACATCAATATCAATCATGGGGATTTTAGATGTCTTAGCTCCAAAGACTCTGTTGGCTCCCATGATTCCTGTCCAGTTCGAAATAGCAATTCCCGCTGCACCTGCTTTTTCTAAAGCTTCCGGAAGGGTATTGTTATCATAACCGATATTTTTTACATATGCTGTAAAGTCTTTAGTTGCCTGTTCTTTTTCTGCTTTCAGTTTTTCATAAAGCTCTGGAGTTGCAAATTCTTTAATCTGCTCATCGGAACGGCCTATTTTCTGATATTGTGCCATCAGCACTATTTTCCCTTTTACGGAAGGAAGCCAGCTGTCAAATTCTGATTTGGAAGATACTTTTGGAAGAACAATAACTTCTGCCTCAATTGCTTTTTTAGTAGAAGGGCTCCATGCCAATTGGGTTGCCGATAGAGATTTTACCCGCGGAGAGATCATATCTACATGAGTAGTTCCTCTCTGCCATCCTTTCCATGTTCCAAACTGCTGAAGATTGGCGTCTACTCCCCAGGAACGAAGTTTTCCGGCACTCCATTCGTTGGCAGCCAACATTTCCGGTGTCCCAACAAGACGTGGACCTATGCCGTCCAACAATTCATACGCCATATTCTCCAGCTGAGAATTACTGTTTACCTCATCTACAAAACTTTTTACGATAGGGTCAAGTTTTTCTTTTGGGTCTACTTTGATCTGAGCCCATGAAAACTGAGCAGCCAGCATTATTGCGGGCATTGCAAAAAATCTATTTATCCTCATAGTATATATTGATTGCTTTAAAGATAAAGGAATTTAAGGAAATGATGAAGAAATGAATACAAAAAAGTTCCTGTAGAAGGATATTGTGGATATTTTTCTTTTTTATTGCCAGAAAATGCAAATTATTAATCTGCTTTAAAAAGTATAACGGAGTTTCATGAAGTGAAGAATCTTCTGAATGATTGATTTTATCGGCAAAAAGATATAAAAAAGCCGACTCAGAAGAGCCGGCGAGGGAACGAATTATTTTTTAGCTTCTTCTACAGAAACTTTTCTAAATTCTTTGAACAATTTGCTAAGTTCTAAAGCTGATTTACGAGCTCTTGTACCTGCTGCTTTGTTTCCTTTTTCTGCCTGCTGGTTTGCTTCAGTTGTGAACGCTTCAAATTCTGCGTTGATTTTTTCAATTAGTTCTTTCATTTATTTAAAAATTTAGGCTGCAAATATAGGTTTTATGGCGATTCCAGCCTAACCGCAGTGAAAAAAGTTTGACTAAAATGGCTAAAATTTTCACTTTTACACACATAAAAGTATATTTTGAGCATATTTACTCTGTAAACCCCTTTAAATAAAACGATCTCGTAATTATAAGCCAGAAGTTAAACTTATTAAATCCATATGATAAAAATGACGAAAAAAAATTTAAAAACCTCGATTATAAAAGGAGAAAAGACTTCTTTTATTGGAATTTTATTTTAAATTTGAAAAAAACGCTAAATCCATGTTCAGAAAATTATTCATCCTTATTTTTCTATTACCCTTATTTGCTTATTCTCAGGACAAGATCAGTTATAAAGTTTATTACAATAAAAATCTGGAGCAAAACGGTTTAAAAGTACAGGTTGATTATACCCTAAAAAAGGTTTCAGATACCATTTCTTTTTATTATGCCAATGCAAATTGGGGAGAAAACAACCTATTCAACAACCTTACGATATCCAAAGAAGACAACCCGGATCTCGACATAGAGACTCTGCCGGCCAACAACAAGATCAAAATAACCATGAAAAAGGGAGAAAAACTCTCTCTTATTTATCATATCAAACAGGATTTTAAGGATCCTGATTACAAAATATTCCATCGACCAAGAATCAATACTACTTTTTTTCATGTGCTGGGTAAAAACCTTTTTATTGTTCCAAGGTCATTCACTCAAATACCGGAAGACCGGGAGTTTGAATTTTTTATTGAATGGGTAGATTTCCCTCCACAGTTCAAGCTTCACAATAATTTTGTAACACAACTTCGAAAGATGAAAATCAAAACATCACTTTGGGACGGACTTTACAGCTCACTATTTATTGGTGGAGATTATAGGTTTCATTCTTTTAAAGTTCAGAACAAACCCGTTTATTTTGTATTGAGAGATCAATGGCAAAACGGGTTTACAGATGAGTTTTTATTTTCGAATCTTAAAAAAGCGGTACAGTCTCAAAGAGATTTCTGGAAAGATTATGATCAGGATTACTTTTCGGTTACGATGACGCCGACAGTTTCCCAGAAAGACACGTTATTCAAAGGATACAGTACAACAGGATCTGCCATTAAAAACGCCTTTATGATTCAGGGCACCAATAATCCTTTTAACAGTAAAAATTCATTTCTTTACCTGATGCATCACGAACTGATGCATGAATGGATAGGCAATAAGATTCAAAATAAAAATGAAGAACTTAATTATTGGTTCAGTGAAGGTTTTACGGATTATTATACATACAAAAACAGACTTAGGATAAAGGATATTTCTATCGAGGAATGGCAAAAACTGTTCAATAATGAGGTGATTCAGAATTACTGGACCAATCCTCAGCGAAATATTCCGAATTATAAAATAAAAGACGACTTCTGGAAAAGCCGGGATGTAGAAAAAATCCCTTATAAACGTGGGGCTATTTTCGCTTTCTGGCTGGATAATCAGATTATGCTGAGAACCCGTAATAAAAAATCGCTGGATGATCTGATGCGTGAACTGCTGCAGATCTGTACCGAAAGAAAAGTGAAATTTACCGATGAACTGTTTCTGGATCTGGCTCAAAAATACCTGGATAAGGATATTAATTATTTCTTTCAGAAACACATCATCAACGGAGAAGATCTTGATCTTGTTACTCAAAAATGGATTGACGGTTTTGAAATTATGACCATAAACGGCATTCCCCACCTGGGAGTTGATACTTGTAAAGATATAAAATACTGTGTTGAATAGTTTCAATGGAAAATAATATTAAACCATTAAGATCCACAGATCACACTTGTTTCTTAATGGTTTAATACATCATGTTTCACAGATAAAAGTCTTTAACTTTTTCACCTGTTCGTTTCAATATTGCGATATTGTCAGGGGTGATTCTCTCCGCAAAAACAATTCTGAAATGATGGCTGTATTTGTTAGAAAAAGAAAAGGTATCTCCGGGAGTAAACTGGATTTTATGCTCCTCGCAGTACCTATAAAACTTTTCTACATCTACCTTTTCCGGTAATTGTCCCCAAATACTGTACCCTCCCTGCGGTCTGTGAAAATACGCTTCCTTGGGAAAAGATGCTCTCAACGCTTCTAAAACCAACACAGCCTGTTCGTTTAATTTCTTTCTGAATGAACGCAAGTGCCTTTCATAGCTGCTGCTTTGCAGAAGTTTAAGAATCAGTTCCTGGTAAATGGGAGAAACAGAACGCCCCAAAGCAAATTTTGATCTTTCTGCTTTTGCATAATATTGACCCGCATACAGCCATCCCAAACGAATCCCAGGCGCCAATGTTTTTGAAAATGAAGAATACGTCATGACCAATCCTTTTGTATCAAAGCTTTTTATAGAGGATGGTCTTCTTTCAGAAAAATAAAGATCAGAATACATCTCGTTTTCTATGATACAGATCTGATGTTTTTCTGCGATGGCCAACACTTCTTTTTTAACGTCATCATTCATCATAATACCTGTTGGATTATGAAAATTCGGAGTTACAACCAGTGCCCGGATGGCATTTACTGAACATACATCTCTGAAATATTCTATATCAAATCCATTTCTGTAATGTATAGGGATCTCCACCACCTTAAGCCCTAAGTTCGCAATAGCCTCCAGCACTGAAAAGACGCAGGGGCTGTCTACAGCTACGATATCTCCAGGTTGGGACACCGATTGTAAGGCTATAGTAAGAGCCTGTAAAGCGCCATCCGTAATAATGAGTTCCTCCGGGTTCATCGCCGCTCCATATCCCTTCATTTGCCTGGCAATCTGCTCTCTTAATGGCTGCAATCCATTGGATGGATAATATCGGAGAAGTGCAGCCCCTTTTTCACGAATGACTTCCTGCATGGTTCTAAGGATCAATTTTTGAGGAATCAGTAAATCTCCAGGTACAGCATTGTTGAAAGCGATAAAATCTGATGTTCTCTTGGAAGTCAGCATTATATTATTCATAAAAATTTCATCTCTTACCACAGGAAGAAGCTGTATTCTGATTTCAGGAATATATTCTTCCTGGATATTGGCAACAAAATATCCTGAACGGGGACTGCTTTCAACCAGGCCTTTAATCATAAGGTACTCAAATCCACTTTGTACGGAACTTGTGCTCAGGTTATAGCTTTTCCGGATTTCCCGGATCGAGGGAAGGCGGTCGTTCTGCTGCAAAACCCCACTGCGAATCTGTTCTTCAATAACTGAGGTAAAAACTTCATATTTATAAGTCTTCATAATAATCTGACATCTGTACTGAACAAATTTATAAAAATAAACACCTGTACCGATAATATTTTAATCAACTGTACCCTTTTTGAACGGATTAATCTTATAATTTTGAATAAAAAAATCATGGATATCATTTCAAAATTTACAATTGGTTCTGAAGAGGGAATTTCTGATCTTATAACCATCATGGATTTGTCGGTATATCATCTTCATAAAGATTTTATAGCGGAAGATGACATTAAAAAATACATTCATACAGAGATTGATCCGAGAAAAATGATCAATGAGCTGAATGACCTTTCTAATCAGCTGATCATGACGTATGCAGATCAGAAGCCTGTGGGATACAGTATTGTTAAAAGCGGGTCCGTATATCCAAGTCTTCCTGAAGGAAAACGAGCTACAGAAATCAGCTTTGTCATTCTGCCTGAATTTGATTCTCCGGAAACAAGACAATCGCTCTGGAAAAAATGCAGATCAGCCGTAAGCTTTACAGACAGAATCTGGGTCAATATGCTTTCTCATGATCCTCTGGTTTCCTTTTTAGAGGAAACAGGTTTCAAAGTAATTACTGAAGGTAAATCCGGTCCTTTTCAGCTTCCGTCCCGTCTCATGGAAATGGATATCAGCAAAAACTAATCTGCTGTGCAGCGATTCATTTCATCAATGATTATAAAAAACGATCAGGTAAATCTGAATACAAAAGATTTACCTATCTTTGATTTTTATAATTTATTTCTCATGAGTGATCAGCTGGAAACCATAGAAGATTATTACAACCGCATCCGTAAAAACCAGATCAAGGTATTTGATTCTGATGATTTTGAGACAGGGAAATCCCACTTCAACATTTCGATGCGTAAATACTGCAGCTTCAAAAGCCCATACAATCGCAGGGATTATTATAAAGTAAGTTTTATTATAGGAAAGGGTACTTTTCAATACGGTCCGCATCAGCTTTATATTGACCGTCCGGTTCTGTTTTTTCCCTCCCCTAATATTCCTTATTCATGGGAATGTGAGGGCGAGCAGGAAGGTTATTTTTGTTTGTTCAATCAGGAGTTTTTCCACGGGAATTCCGAATTCAACTTATTTAAGAAGACTTCCTTATTTAAAGAATGGAGCAAGCCTATTGTTTTCCTTACCGAGGAACAGACGTTACTGGCCACCCTATATTTTGAACAGATGCATAAACTGAATAATTCGACATATCCTTTCCGTTGCAACAGCATTAAAAACCATCTGGCTTCCGTACTTCATCTGGCTCTGGAAAATCGCGTAGACGATATTAATCCGAATGAACTTCCTGCCAGTGTAAGGCTGTACAGGCTGTTTGATGAACTACTGAACAAACAGTTTCCGCTGGACTCCCCTGCTTATCCAATGGCTTTGAGAACGCCTTCTGATTTTGCCAGTCACCTGAATGTACATGTGAATCATTTAAATTCATCGGTAAAGTCTGTTACCAACCTTACGACCACTCAAATCATCAAAGAAAGAATGTTTGAAGAGTCTAAAAATCTATTGAAATATACGAACTGGGACATTTCTGAAATAGGATATACTTTGGGATTTGATCAGCCTTCCCATTTCAACAATTTTTTTAAAAAATATGCGCAAACCTCACCTTTAAAATTTAAAAATTCATTTTAAGGATTAAATATTTGATTTTTGTAATTTTTACTTTGTCTTTTAAAATTCATTTCGGCATATCTTGTCTTATTTTTGCATGGTAAAAAAGAATGAATATGTTGAGAGAAGCATCTGAACAGCGTATCAGATTAATAACCATTATGGCCTTTGTGTCTATTCCTTTATCAGGATTTGTCACAGATATTTACCTGCCATCGTTCCCGTCTATGGCCCGAGAGCTTTCGGTGTCGGAAAAAGACATCCAAATTACGCTCACTTCTTACCTCCTGAGTTATGGAATTTCCCAGCTTTTTGTGGGAGGTATTCTGGATAGTATAGGACGCTACAGACCCAAGCTAGTGGCACTCCTCCTCCTTGTTATCAGTAGTATTTTGATTACGATGACAAACAGCATCCTCCTGATCTGTCTGCTTCGTATTCTTCAGGGAGCTGCAGTTTCAGTACTGGTAGTGGCTACACGTGCAATTTTTGTTGATATCTATGATTCGGAACGGGTAAAGCATTATTTGAGTTACTTTACCATTGTATGGTCGTGTGGACCTATTTTGGCTCCTTTTCTAGGGGGATATCTTGAAAAACTTTTCAATTGGCACGCTAATTTTTATTTCCTGGCCTTTTATGCAGGGTTTCTTTTCCTGTTCGAATGGTTTTTCAGTGGTGAAAGTTTACCTGAAAAGAAGAAACTTAATCTTTCTGAAAACATCAGTTTGTATAAAATGATGCTTAAAAACAAAATTTTCATGCTGGGGATTTTCATCTTAGGATTAAGCTATTCTATTGTTATGTTATTCAATATTACAGGACCATTTATTATTGAAAATACATTCCATTTCACACCTGTTGTGATTGGATATTGTACTCTGATCTTAGGATTTTCATGGATGATTGGCGGATTTATAGGAAAAAAAAGACTTACGCTGGATTTTAAACCCAGAATTCTACAGCCTATTTTATTACAGCTGCTTCTAATTGCGGGCTTAATCAGCATTAGTTATTTTGCGGAAAGTCTTTTCATCATGATTCCTTTTGCCTTTTTTATTCATATCTGTTCCGGGATTCTGTTTACTTCGTTTTTCACAACAAGTATGCTTTATTTCCCTAAAAATGCAGGAACAGCAGGCGGACTGATGGGTGGACTGGTCTATGTAATAACTTCAGTAACCAGTTTCATTATTTCTGTAACAGGAACTGTAACGGAGCAGAAAGGGTTATCCTGGCGCTATCTGATAATAGCCGGAGCACTTCTGGGAATTATCCTGATCATGAATCAGGCAGTAAAAAAAGAAAAAGCAGAGAATTGATCTCTGCTTTTTTTATGTCATTACTTCAAAATCCACACGGTATGATGTAAATCTTGTGTATTGTTATATACTATTTTACATCCAAATAGTTTTAATTAAAACTATTTTTCCTTATATTTGTTATGCAAGGTTATGGCTAAAAAACCTGCTTCTTTATTCTTTTATGATTAATAAAAATATGTCTGTAAAGCAACATGATATTTCAGAGCTTGCCCTTGAATTGGGATTGGCGATGAATGAAATGAAAAGCCGTTTGAGGCAAAGGATTCAGACTACGGTTAATGAGTATGATCCTGACCTTTCTTTTGAGCTGATTGAAATTCTAGGATTGCTTTCAAGGAACAATGGTATTAATCAGCAGGAAATAGGAAACAAGGTAAGTAAGGATAAATCTAGCATCTCTTACCTTATCAACAGTTTGGTAAAAAGAGACCTTGTTAAAAGGATTGCTTATAAAAATGACAGAAGGAATAAGCAGATATTCCTTACTCCGAAAGGTGAAAATGTTGTAGAAACCGTTTATCCATGGGCTCTGGATCTGTATAAAAAAGCCGCAGACGGAATTGATGGAGAAGAGATTACCCGAGCCTTACTTTTAGTAAAAAAAATGACCGCTAATCTGGAAAACCAGGATCAAAAATTACTATAATATGAGAACAATACTTGTACCCGTAGATTTTACACCCACAACAGAAAATGCAGTGAAAATTGCAGCAGATTGGGCCAAACAATATGATTATCAAAATATTATTCTTTTAAAAACAGCAGGTGAATCGGAGTTTGATTATCTCCACCTGGCAGAAGGTCATGCTTTTGTAAATGAAGAAAGTGTGAATAGTCTCCTGGAAAGAAACGAGTTGTTATTTGATCAGTTAACGGCAATTGTTAAAGAAAAATCTCCTGAGATAAAGGTTTCGAGAGTACTAAGTGATTGGGCACTCACCAGAAGCATCAATGAACTGCTCAAAAATCAGCCTACTGTGGAATTGATCATTTTAGGAAGTGATGATCATACCTCGTCTACCGAAAGTTTTGTTTCAGATAATATTATAAGTATTGCAAGAACCAGCCCTGTTAAGACATTAATTGTTCCGAACAGTTACCAGTACAGTGCAGCAAAAAATATATTCATTCCGTGTGACCTAAAAGGAGTCAAAAGACTGGAAAGACTTTTTCATCACAAGCCAGTCATTCATCAGGAAGATGTACGTCTTCTGTTTTTGAATATCAATCCCCGTGAAAATTCTGATATCAATGAGTATGGAAAAAGAGAATTAGAGAATTATATTCAGGAGCATCTTACTGAAATTCCAAGTACAGTATATTATTCTCACGACAAAGATATCATCAAAGGAATTCTGAATTTTGCCTCTTCCCATGATACTGATCTTATCATTGCTTTACCGGGCAGGCACAGTTTTCTGTATTATCTTGCCAGCAGAAGTATCTCCGAGGGAATTTACCAAAATACCAGCCAGCCGGTTTTGATCTTAAAATAAAGAAGAATTTGGTTTTATCAAGCCGGAGAATTAATAATAAATCTTTGTACTCTCAAGTCTGACAAGTTTCTGCTCATGCATTTTCTTGATATACCTGATCACCGTCTCCACTCTGAGTCCGGTTAAAGTAGCTATCTGCTGTCTTGTATAAGGAACCAGGAAAGAATATGCTTCTTCGAATCCGAAATAATCTTTAATATGATCAAATAATTTTTCAAGTTTAACAATGGGATCGGAAATGACCAAAAAGCTGGAAATAAGATACCTGAAGTGAAGCCTTTCTGCGGTGTATTTATTAATTTCCAGCATAAGTTCCGGCTGTCTGAGCAGAATTTGCAGAAACTTAGTTTTTGAGATCATAATGATTTCACAGGAAGTAATAGCAATGGCATTCACCGCATAATGATGACCGGTAAATAAATAACTTTCTCCGATACAGTGACCATCAAAAGGAAGCCCGTGGACAAACTCTTTACCGTCTTCTAAAAAAGTATTGAGCTTCACAGTTCCCGATTTTATCTGAAAATAGTATTTGGCTGCCGTTCCTTCTTCAAAAATATAATCCGCAGCATTATATTTTCCAATTTTGGCTCCGTGGGCAAATAACAGGTCTTCATGTATGATCATTTTGCAATTATTAGATGAAGTAAAAATACTGAAAGTATGATGAATATTACTATTCAACCGATACCACATTTATATTTTCCTGTGTTTTATGCAGGATATCCCCCTTCTGATTGCATCAGGCGGTAATTTTCTTTTTATGTTTTGCGCCCCATTCTGCCAGTGCAGAGATCACATCTTTTAAAGATTCGCTGTATTCTGTTGAGATGTATTCTACCAAAACAGGCTTCTGGTCGGTAAGTACTGTTCTTTCCACAAGATGATTAACTTCTAATTTTTTTAATTCGCTGGATAATACCCGGGCAGAGATTCCCTTAATGGTTCGCTGCAATTCATTGAAGCGTGTATGCCCGCCAAGAATTGCAATCATCACTCGGATTGTCCATCTTCCTCCCAACACATATAATGCATCTTCTGTAGCGGCTAAATGAGTGCTGCACTGTGGTCGTGAATAGACTATTTTTTCTTCTTCCATACTCGTTTTTCTTATGATACTAACCTAAAAGTTATTACTAACCTTTTGGTAACTACTATCTTTTTATTAGTAAATATAAATAATTTTGAAACATCAATTTTAAAAAATAAAAAATGAAACAAGTACTTCATATCATTTCAAGCCCAAGAAGTGAATCATCCATCAGTAAAAAACTAGGAAATGCTGTTGTAGAAAAAATTACAGCAAAATATCCTGAAAGTGTCATTAAGAAAAGAGATCTTACTAATCCGCTGTTTCCTCACCTGGAAGAAAATCAGATTAATGCTTTTTTTACCCCTGCTGAGCACCGCAGCCCTGAACAGTTGGAGTTTGTAAAACTTTCAGACACGGTAATTGCAGAACTTCAGGAAGCGGATATCATCATCATTGAAGCACCATTGTACAACTTCAGCATTACTTCTACCTTAAAATCGTGGCTTGATCATATTGCAAGAGCAGGGGTTACATTCCGGTATGACGAAAATGGTCCGGAAGGTTTGATCAAAAACAAAAAAGTATACATTGCGTTTTCAAGTGGCGGTATCTATTCTGAAGGAGAAAGACAGGCTTACGACTTTGTAGTTCCTTATCTTCAAAAAACACTTGCATTCATGGGAATGACGGACATTTCTGTTATCCGCGCAGAAGGACTGTCTGTTCCTGTCATTCAGGAGACGGCACTCCAGAAGGGTATTGAAAGTATTTTAGTAGAATAAAACAAAAAAGGCCACCTTTTACGGTGGTCTTTTTGTATTGAAAAATGTATATGAATATTATATCCTATAATTTATTATATTTATTTTCCTTCAACATATGTAAACATTTTTTCTGTTTTTAAGCCTCAATTTTACTTTACAATAAAAACATTATGGAAAATAATAAAAAACATCAGACCGTTAATCCTAAAGAACTGTTTAATCCCACTCCTTATGGTTTTGCGCACAGTATTTCTGTTGATTCACCCTTTCAGATGTGCTTTATTTCAGGACAGAGCGGCGGTGTAGGAGAAAATCATAATCTGGCTGATGACTTTACCACTCAGGTTCAAAATGCTTTAGAAAACATGAGGATTGTTTTGCAAAGCCATTCTATGACATTTGATGATATTGTTAAAATCACGCTTTTAATCGTAGACCACACTCCTGAAAAACTTGAAATATGGGCCAACGAAGCCAAAAAAGTATGGAATAACAAGTCTCTGCCTACCAGCACTCTAATTCCGGTTACTCAATTGGCTTTACCCGGAATGTTATTTGAAATAGATGCAATTGCGGTAAAATATTAGTTTTTAAGTCGTTCTATAAGTAAGGATGAAAAAGATTTCACTCCTGTTCTGATGCTTTCTTCATCTACCTGAAAATTCGGTGAATGATTCATCGCTATGACCCCTTTTTCAAAATTGGATCCTCCCAGGAAGAAATAAACGCCCGGTATTTTTTGTTGAAAATATGAAAAGTCGTCGTTAAAGAACGGTACCTGTCCATAATCTGACACAATTTTGTCTTTACCATATATATTTTGAAGAATATCTGTGGCAGCCACAGCCAGCTTTTCATTATTCATCACCGTAGGATTTTCCTGTATAAATGAAATGGAAACCAACTGATCTTTATAACCGCTGTCTTCCATTACTTTCTTAATATCGGGAATTATTTGATCCAATTGGGAAGCATTGGTCTCATACAGATCAGTTTCAAGGAAGTAGACTCCGTTTTTAGAATAAGAGCTAAATTTTCCACCAGGAAATCTATAATCTTTAAAAACAGTACCGGGATTTGATAATCCAATTTTAGGATCAAC
This sequence comes from Chryseobacterium sp. JK1, assembly GCF_050632815.1. Classification (NCBI taxonomy): domain Bacteria; kingdom Pseudomonadati; phylum Bacteroidota; class Flavobacteriia; order Flavobacteriales; family Weeksellaceae; genus Chryseobacterium; species Chryseobacterium sp. JK1. The sequence goes on from NZ_JBODRU010000001.1 coordinate 1,916,023, forward strand.
GATATTCTGAATCTCCCAAGGCTTACTTCCCTCGCTGAAACGGGAAAGGGAATTGCTTATTTTCTTGGTTAATGCATTGGTATCTTCCGTATTCAGGTCATTTTTCATTTGAACTCTTACTCTTTTTTGGTACGCAAACATCTCATTGGGTTTAACAAGAATTTGTCCCACTGGTAAAGCGGTAACATGCAGCCCATAGATTTCCTGAGGATCTATTTGGGAAAGCAACCCTTTATTCAGCATTTCTTTTGCTCCTTTGAATGTTTCTTCTTCAGGTTGAAATATAAAATAGACCGTCCCTTTCAAAGATTTTTTATTTCTGGCAAGAACTTCCGCTATTCCTAATCCTATAGCCATATGTACATCATGACCGCAACCATGCTGAACTCCTTTTACCTTTGACTTAAACGCCTCAGGATCTGGAAAATCATTGGGTAATGCATCCATATCAGATCTCCATGCTATTTTTTTCCCTGCTTTATCACCTTTAAGAATTCCTACAACGGCATGGCCATATATGTCTGTTTTCACTTCCAACCCTAAGTCACGAAGATAATTTTTGATCAATTCCTGAGTTTGTCCTTCCTGTCCGGCCAGTTCCGGATTTTCGTGGAAGCGTCTTCTGATCTCTACCAGTTTATTAAAGATTTGATCTGTCTCATTTTGAACTGCCTGATGAACTGCTTTATCAGGAAAATTAAGCGTGACTTCTTGCTTATTCGCTAAATTTTGAGCGGGCAAAATAGAAGAAAGAATACATAGTACAGCTAAGGTGAGTTTTTTCATGGCGTAAAACAATGGGTTTAATGTTGAAAATATTTCAGCTAATCATTCATTTATATTACTAAGAACAAGTATAGTATATATTTCGTTACATTCGGATTTTAATTTTCTATTTATCTAAAATTATTTCAACAATAAAAAAGCAAAGAACCTTTTCAGATCCTCTGCTTTCTAGTAAAAGGTATAAATAATAAAAGAAATACTAATTTTTGATAACTTTTTTACTCATGGTTTGTCCGTTTTTCAATTTAATTTCCACAAAATAAATCCCGGCAGGAAATTCTCTTAAACTGATTTGACTGTTATTGAATGGAATTACCAACTTTTGTCCCAAACCAGTAAAGACATTGATGGCTTCTACAGCCACATCGGATTTGACATTCACGATATCTTTTGTAGGATTCGGGTATATTCCCAGGTTTATTTTCGGAGCAACTTCAGATGTTGACAAACCGCCTGTTCCTTTGATGCATCTCACAGACTGCCCACCATCTCTTCCCATACTGTTCATGAGTGCCGAGAACTGGCTGATGTATAAATGCTGTCCGGAACCTGTATATTCTGACGGTGTTGAAGTCCATAAATACAGACGTGTTCCCGGTGAAAAAATACCGTTATAATCTTTCATTCCGGCCGGGATAAGTTTTAAGTTACTATTGAGTGCAGAGTCATACTCTGTAATATTTTCCGCAGTAAGCATCTCTTCCACCTCTTCTTTTGAAGGAAGTCTCCAATTATTTCCAATGGCCTGGCAAGGATCTACTCCCACTGATTCTGAAACGGAAGAAATATCGGAAGCATCCCACTGGTCGGAAGGCTCTCCATTGGACCACCAGTTAGCTCCGGAGTTATATCCGGCCGAGTAAAAAGAAACACTTCCTCCTGATAATCCCTGAGGATTGTTGGGAGATGGAGAGGTTCCATTGATTGCAGAGCTTCTTACCTGATGTCCGTCTGCCCATCTTCCCCACTGGAAAAAATCTCCATAGGCATCTTCATCTGTAAGGCCAGAAGCTACTTTAGTACTTCCTAAATTTTGCTGAAGCCATATTTTACCATCCGCCCCTCTTACTGTATGGTAGGAAACAGCTTGTCCTCCATATTGGAAATTCACACATCCAACATCACCGGAATTGTTTCCCGGATCGCCACCGCTACAAGCTTGTGAAGGCTGAGGTTCTCTCACGGTAAAACCAAATACATTAATCACGGTATCTGAAGAGGACGTTTTTTTAACATTGAAACTGATGATCTTTTTATTCTGATTTTCAGCATTGATATTAAGGGCTGTCTGATAAATCCTTGGATTATTCCCTCCCGCATTATCAAGAGCGTTGGAAACTCTGTGAATACGCCCAATTCCCTGGATAGCCACATCATTCCCATTATACCAATCCTGAAAGCTGACTCCACTGAAAACCTGAGAAGTCCCATCATTAAAGTTAACCGTTACCTCACCCGTTGAAGGGCCGCTTCCACTTACAGATAGCATATAAAGAACCGATGCTGCCGCAGGATTAGTAACGGTAAGAGTTCCTGTAGTACCTGTATCCGCAAGCCTTAAAGAGTTATTAGATGAATAAGAAGCCAGTTGAAAGCTAAGGTTGGGAGCTGCGGAATCGATTGCACCATTAACCGGAAGACCATATGCGAGTGCCGGAGAAGACATATCCAGTTGAAAATCTCTTGAAATAAAAGCAAAATTATCGGTTGCTTTATCCAGACTGGCATTGGTAGAACCGGAAACAGGGCCTACTCCATTCGCTATAACATCAGCATTAAAACCTGAAAGATTGAGAACCTGATACGTTTGTGAAAGAACTTTCCCGTTGAGAACGAGTGCAAAAACAAGAAAAGATATTTTCTTCATAAGGATTATTTGTTTTTAATTATTCTAAGTAAATACAAAATTACCTGATAAAATCATTATCTAGTAATCATTTTCACACATATTATTATCATATAGAATACGATTGCATGTTTTTTTTTAATAATACATCCGTAAAAAGTTATTATGAGATGATTTAAAATCTGTAAGCATTAAAAAAGCTCTTCTCCATTTATTATTTACTGGAATTAAATATTCAGAAAAGAGACATGTAAACCTGCTACCACATTATTTAAAATAATTCTAAATTAGGTAAAAATAGAACCTGTTCAATGATCCTGCTATAAAGGGTTTTCTATTAATAAATCTAAAAACATCAATAAAAATTACGTATAAATACTGAATCCCGTTTTGTGGGATGTGATTATTTTCGGAGTAACAAAAATTGATAACAATGGATCTTTTGAAAAGTAAAAAACCATTTCTGAAAAAAGAGATGGGTTCTCGAAAAGTATCCTGAAAGTTAAGATGCTTTAACCCTCAAATTTTAACGAAATGATTGTGATTAACAAAATCCTCAACGTCGACGATTATTATTTCGACGTCTTCATGTCGATCTCGGAAGCTCTTACGGGTTTCTCGGTGAACGAATTACAGGCTACAGGCTTGGCAGAAACCTACTACACACACATCCTGAAGAATTTACAGGCTGCCACTTTTGTAGAATTCCTTACGGTCTCCAAAAATGTGTTTGAGAACTCTTTTACCACAAATCAATTAAAAGAGACTATTGTATCAGAGATTATGGCAGACCCCGGTCTTCGTGATATTGCCAACAAACTGATTACGGTCTGGTATCTTGGAACATGGGAAGGAGCCTATGTTAATGAACTTTCTTATAAAGAAGGTCTGGTGTGGAACGTAATGCATGCCCATCCACCGGGAGCGAAACAACCTGGTTATAAATCCTGGGGTATTAAACCTGTAAATAGCAACTCATGAGCGAAACAAACAAAAAAGATGTGATCATCGTAGGAACGGGGATCGCAGGATCACTGATCGCAAAACTTCTGAGCGATCATGTATACGATACTAAGAAAAAGAAAATGGTTCACCGTGCAGACGTCAAAAAAACGGACAGCTTCCGTGAACTTTCTATATTAATGTATGAAGCAGGCCTGGAAGCCGGTATAGAGCTGGATTCTGTTTCCTCCATGACAACTTATAATGAGTATATGCGTACTTTTTATATGGAGTCGGCGAAGGTTCCGAACTCTCCTTATCCAAACCTAAAGCAAGCCCCGTCTCCCAATGTTCTGGACATGGAAAAAATAACACCTCCATTTCCTGATAAGAAAGGATATCTGGTACAATTTGGGCCCATGCCTTTTGCCAGTGATGCTATCCGCGTGGGTGGAGGAACCACTCTTCACTGGTTGGGAACCACACCAAGAATGCTTCCTAATGATTTTAAACTTACTGAAAAGTATGGTATTCAGATAGATCATCCGGAATCAAAACATAAGACACCGGTTAACTGGCCCATAGATTATGAAACATTAAGGCCTTATTATGAAATGGCTGAGTTTGAAATCGGGGTTTCGGGTGATGTTTCCAAACAACAATATCCGATCGATGAAAGTACTGCAGATTACTATGGTGATTATGTTTTTCCAATGGAAGAAATTCCTCAGAGCTATATGGATCAAAAGATCATGGAAGGGCTTGAAGGAACCTCTGTTCAGTTAAATTTCAAAGAGATTCCTCTGCACCTGATTTCATCTCCACAGGGAAGAAATTCAATCCCAAATCCAAAATATGGAACAACAAAAATAATCAGGGCCGAGAAAACGGAAAAAACGGGCTACAAACTGCTTTTAGACAAATCAGAAAAAGAGGAATATAAAGCTTTAGGTTCAATTTGGAATCCTTATATGGGCGAGCGTTGTGAAGGAAATGCTTCCTGTGTTCCTATCTGCCCTGTTCAGGCAAAATATAATGCTTTAAAAACGTTAAAGAAAGCGCTTTATAAAGTGAACGAAAATAATAACCTAAGCCTCAATCCTCATATGGAAATCAGAGCTCAGAGTGTGGTATATAAATTGAGCGTGGATCAGAGCAATGATCAGCATTTCATTTCAAAAGTTCACTTAAGAAGATACACTTCTAAAGAAAAAACAGATTTTGTGGAAGAAGCCGTAGATACGTCCAATTCCATCGTTATTCTGGCAGCCAATGCTTTTGAAAATCCTAAAATATTACTGAATTCAAAATATACTGTTACTGAAAACGGTAAAAAGATCGAAAAAACGGTAGCCAACAGAAGTGACCAGGTAGGCAGAAATCTGATGGATCATATGGTGATGTTAACCTGGGGATTATTCCCGGAACCGGTTTACCCCTACAGAGGTCCTGGTTCTACCACCAATATCTCGTCTTTCCGTGACGGAAGTTTCAGAGGTGATTTTTCTGCATGGATCTCTCCGCTTGATAACTGGGGATGGGGATGGCCAGCATTTTCTCCGGGATCTGATGTTGCAGAATTTTTAGCCGATGGCTTATTTGGAGAAGAACTGAAGGAGGCTTTAACGGACAGGCTTTCCAGACAGGTCTTATTTCATTTTGAGATTGAGCAGCTTCCTCATCCTGACAACAGAGTGACCATCAATGATCAGTATACAGATGCTTTGGGTATTCCCCGTCCTGTTGTTCATTATTCTTTAACAGATTATGAGAAAAAAGGAATGGAACAGGCCAAACTGGCTTCGGATCAGATGTTTAAAAAGTTGGGAATTCAGGACTTTACCACGTATAACGCTAGCGATAACAATACTATTGTTTACAACAATGTAAGATACTCTTACAACGGAGCAGGCCATATTGTAGGAACCCACAGAATGGGAAATACTCCTGATGACTCTGTAACCAACAGCTACTGTAAATCCTGGGATCACCCGAATTTATATATTGTAGGAGCTGGAAATATGACCACTTTAGGGACTTCAAACCCAACCCTTACCCTTTCAGCATTCACGATCCGCTCGGTAGAATCTATTCTAACCGATTTGGAAAACCAATTTAAACAATGAAACCATGAGACAAAGACTTATCAATAAAACGCAACCGCAAGAATCATTAGAATCAACAGAGACGTTAGAATCCTTATCCTTTGATTCGGAATTAACAGCGTCAAGAATGGCTATGAGCGACGAACTTATTCCAAATGTTCTTCCTGTAAAGCCCATGTCTTTACATTCGCTTTTATTTGACAGCAACATCAGTAAAGAAGCTTGGGCTGAAGGGCTGAAATATCATATCAAAAAGCTGACAAACCTTTTACTGAATGATCAGACTCAATCTTTTGATCAATATTTAAGTTCCGAATTTGGAGCAGATATTCCTGAAATCTCTGAGGAAAGAAAAAAAAGATTTGCAGAGATCGATTATCGCCCGGTCTTACAGGACCTTCTTCAGACGGCTATTCTTATTGAGCATTCTACCATTCCGCCTTATCTTACGGCTCTATATTCTATTAAAGATGGAACCAACGCACTGGCTTCCCAAATCATACGAAGTGTTGCTGTGGAAGAAATGCTTCACCTGATCATGGTTTGTAATGTACTGAATGCAATCAACATACAGCCTTCGGTAAACAAACCGCAGAACTATCCTACTTACCCTATGAAACTACCAATGAATGTTGATTTTTTTGTAGGTCTGGAAACCTTCTCACCCAACAGTATTGCAACATTTATAGCTATTGAAAGCCCAAGCAGTCCTCTGGTAAAAGCTCCCAAATACATCCCTGCGGCACTTCCCAAAACTTCACTCACTCAAAGAGGAGCTTTTGTACAGGAAAATAATTTCTGGACGCTTGAAAATATGAAAGGTTTTATTATGGAAAACGTACATACTATTGGTGAATATTATGATGTACTGTTTTTCTACATTACTTTTTTCCAAATCATTGCTTATTACCAAAAAAATGGAAGTCTTCCCCACAGCTTCAAAGATTTGGATCAGGGAGGAATTTTCACTGGATCAGCGTCAAAACAAATCCGCCCGGAACAATATTATGGAAGCGGCGGAAAACTACATGCAGTAGAAGGCCTCGCCGGAGTGATTGCTGTTTTTCAGGAGATTAAAGGACAGGGAGAAGGAGCCGATGATTCTATCTTTGATGTTGATCCCTCTCAATTTGAAGAAGGCGTTGAACTTGCTCATTATTTCAGATTTAAAGAAGTTTTCCATGAACATTTCTACGTAGGTGGAGATTACAGACCTTTCACCGATGAAAATGGAATGATGCCTGTAAGCACACCTCCTAACGGAAAAGCACTGCCAGTAGATTGGAGCGCAGCGTACCCAATGAAAGCCAATCCTAAAGTAAGCGACTACACCCATAAAGAATTATATGAACAGGGCATTGAATTCAATAAAACCTACAGACGTCTGTTAGATGCTATTCAGGATGCGGTGGAAGGAAAGCAAAGTGAACTGGAAAAATCCATCATGTATATGTACGCCTTAAAAGAACAGGCTGTTGCCTTAATGAAACAACCTTTGGATGCTCAAAACAATGCAGGTCCAACCTTCGAATACATCAGTTTATAACCATAAAAACAATATATCATGCTTAAACGTAAAAAAGAAGGTCTTGGAGCGGAAAGACAGTTATTTAACAAAGGTCTGAGCCAAGGCCAGGTTAATTTGGCTGAAATCATGAATGGATATTCAAAACTTCTTATTGATGATCCTGTAAGACCGTTCAGGGAAGAAAATCTGTCTGAGATTGAAAGCAGTGTAGATTATGGTATCTTAGAAGCTTTAAAAGGGACTTGGGTAAGTTATAATGTCAATTATAATAAAAATGTTACCAGTCCTTCATTAGCCAGTGGAATACATACGACCATTATGCCTTCACCAGGTACCAATTCCGGTACTATTCCGGGTAAATTCAGTTTTGACTGTGAGGAATATATCGAGAAATTAACGTTTACCATCGTTCCTGGCGGAGTTCGTAACCGTGGCGGAGCAAGTGAGCTTTTCTGCGGAGCTGTTAAATATGAGCAAAGCATCCAGAGTGTGAATACAGTAAAGGGACAGGAAGCCTTAAAGTATACCCCTATTCATGAGGAAAACGGGATGTATCTATGGCTGAGTGACGTATATAACCATGCTGCTACCAAAGAGTCAATTGAAAGAGACCGGGGAATTCATGCTTTTTCAAAGGATGATTTTGAAAAATATGGTTATAAAGGAGAATACAGAGATGAACCCCTTGTAAAAGTATCAAAGGAGGGAGAGGAAAATAAATACATTCTTCTAAGCCAGCTTGAACCTGGGCAGCCTTATTATGAAATTATTCCGGCTCAGGAACTAAAACCTGGAGCAGGTGTTGACGGGCCTTATTTCATTCCCGACTACTCTATTTCGAGAAGCGGGGTTATTCCTCATGGAAGTACTATTACTTTATTGGGTGATATTGCTCCTCAGGGTCAAAGTTATCTCGTTAATGGATCTCCTTATTTTCCGGATGGGAAGGAAGCATGGGAGCCTGACCACCTTTCTATTTCCCGTACTATGGGAAGCGCAGGGGTAACTCCTGATAACATTATCGATCTAGATCGTCCGGCTCCAGCCTGGGTACATGAAACACTGGATGACGAGAACGATCCGGGTTCCAATAAAATCTATACTCAAAGAATACTGGCGGATGATCTGTATCCTTATTCTGTGAGACCTGACCTACGCCTTAGAGATACTTTAAGAGGACAAGAGGTAAGCAACTTTGTTCATATTAAAATGTCATCCAAAATGAAGACAGGTGCACAGGGAGGTATTCTGAATGTACCCTTTGTCAACCGCTTTGTTCCTACCGTTGAAGTGGATATGAATATGTGGATTGAGACAATAATTGAAGATGGAAAAGAAGTTCTTCAGTTACAATATGAGCAGATTGTATTCTTCGAATTCGATTTTGGAAATGACGGAGGAACAACAAGCTGGCCTCACATTCAAACCAATACTCTTCGTAAATTAAAAGATATTCCCGAAGATCAGAGAAAAGTGATAGAACAACAGTTTCCCGGTACTCAGCCAGAAATAGGCGGAGAAGGAAGTAAAGGATGTCCTTATCATAAAGAATAACCAATCATAATACCATAAATAGAAAAGAGGCAACGCGTTGCCTCTTTTCTATTTATATTAAAATATCATCTGTTAAAAAACAGATAAGGTTACTTTTCTGCACTTTCTTCAGGAACCAGATTTTTGTACGTCTGATCCACTAAAATAGTGATTGCTCTTTTAACAGCTGCGCGTCCATCCGGGCTATTCATATCAATACCGCAGAAAACGCTCCCATTCATTGCGGCATACATATTCAGGTAATACAATCCAGCAACGATAATAGCCATAATAGAGCGGTAAGTATCCATTTTCTCTTTGAAATGAGCATTCATCATCAATTCAAAAATATATTCACCATTCTGTTCCTGGGTATCTATTAATTTTTTTAAAGATTTTCTTGGCTCGGAGATGCTCCACAACAGAAGTTTTTGGGCTTCTTTATTGTTATATACATAATCAAACTGAGAGATTAACATTGCTTCAATAAATGCTTTTCCACCATCATCTATTTTCGGCTTCATTTTTTCTACCTCTTCTTTGGTTACTTTACCCCAATAGTCTTGTGAACGCAGATATTCGTCCATAAGACCGTCCATACCGCCAAAATAAGTGTAGATCATTTTCTTGTCTACACCAGCTGTGGCTGCAATATCGTTTATTTTTAATCCCGCATGACCTTTTGTTTTCAGAATCTTCCCAACCGCATCCAAAAACTTCTTTTTGCTGCGCTCTTTGTTTCTGATAGTCCCTGCTGCTGATTTTCTATCCATGACTAAACATTCAATGATACAAGTTTAAGGATTTTTTTATAATTATTAATCACCATTCAGTGTTTTATTTTACAAAATTTTCTTTTACCTGTATATTAATCCCTTAAAAGTTTTAATAATCATCTACAAATCATTTCAATTGGTTGTTTTCAAACCATTCTAAAAATAATAAAGTTGATGAGCTTATAAAGTCCAAATTCTATATACTTTACCCTTTACTCTCTAATACTTTTCTATAATTGATTTTTAAAATCCAAATAATCTACTTATAATCAATAGTTTATGCAATTAAAAAAAATATTTTTAATTTTTGGACACTTTATAGTGTCTTATTTTGTATATTTGCATCAAACTAATAACCATTTTTATATTTTGAACACAATCACTGTTGAAAAATAAAAAGAATTTCGAATACAAAAAATTAGGGTAAAAGCACCTAATGTAAGCAGCATTGCTAGATTCTAATAATGCTGTTTTTTTATTTTCTCCAAAATTAAATCATTTTTTTGACAACTCAGGTTTCTTTTGTGAAGATAAACGAACTGAATATCCGGTATTGGAAATTGAAGAGAAGTTTATCATCTTTCCTATTTAAATCATTTTTGCAGGTGTACATTTGTTTCTAACCGGAAAATAGAGGTACAGGGCATCATTTAGCTTGCCACTTTCTTTCAAGCTACAGCTTTGTATAAGATTGTTCAACTAAAAAAGATATGGCCTCTTTGATCTTATCACGACCTTCAGGAGTGTCTACATCTATTCCACAGAAAAGACTGCCATTTACCGAGGAAAACATATTAAGGTAATAAAGTCCGGAAACCATAATGGCCATTATAGAACGGAATTCTTTTTCATACTCGGTATATTTATAATCGATAAGTTTAAAAAGGTGCTCTCCGTTTTCTTCTTGTGTTGCTGTAAGCTTTGCTAATGATGCACGGGGTTCAGATAAGCGCCATAAAAGCAATTTTTGAGCTTCTTCATTACCATATACATAGTCAAACTGTGACATCAGTATTTGTTTGGTAAATAACATCCATTCCTTATCATCTTCCACTGTGGGCATTACTTTGGCTACTTCTTCAGCAGTTACCCTGCTCCAGTAGTCCTGCATTCGAATATATTCATCAATAAGTCCATCAAGCCCACCAAAATAGGTATAGATCATTTTCTTATCTACACCGGCTTCTTCCGCAATATTATTTATCTTTAATCCTGCATAACCTTTTGTTTTCAGAATTGTCCCAACGGCTTCCAAAAACTTCATTTTACTGCGTTCTTTATTCCTAATATTTCCAGCTGCTGCTTTTCTTTCCATGACTAAATATTCAACGATACAAGTTTAAGAATTTTTTTTGTCATTTTAGACACTTTGAAGTGTCTTATTTCATATATTTGCAAAAACTAAAACCGTTCAAACGATAAAAAACATGATGCAGTTGAAAATATAGACTATTCTGATTGTACCAATGTGTTTCTTTAGTTGAAAATTAATTGACGAATATTAGTGGCAGCTGAAGAGGAAAACACGAAACACAGACAGCATCATTACTCCGATAATGATGCTGTTTATTTTTTTTAAAGCAAAAAAGCCCTTTAATAAAGGATTTTCTACTCATTCTAAGATACTAAAATTATAAAATTGATATTTTTTTTGCATTTAGACACTTATGAGTGTCTTATTTTTGTATATTTGCATTAAACTAATAACCATTTTATTATAGTAAACACTATCGAAGTTGAAAAATTTAAAACAATTCTGATTGTAATTACAATGTTCCCTTACTTTAAGACAGTTTAGAACATTAAACAACTAAGGTAAAAACACACACAATCTGCATCATTAGATTTCTAGTGATGCTGTTTTTTTTTGAAAGCTTTTCAAAAGATGTAAATAGAATTTGAAATACACTGTTAATAATACGTTGTGCTCTACTCAGAATAAGAAAGTTTCTGATAAGACTTCTCTAATAAGAAAGAAATCGCTTTCTTTATTTTCTCTCGATCTGCAGGACAATTAAGATCTATACCACAAAAAATACTTCCATTCACAGAAGCATACATATTAAGGTAATAAAGCCCGGAAAGCATTACTGCTATAATCGAACGAAACTTCTGAGCATATTCCCGAAAATGAGAATCTACCATCAACTTAAAAAAATATTCTCTATTCTCTTCTTGTGTAGAGGTAAGTTGTATCAAGGATTTTCTGGGTTCGGACAACCGCCATAGTATCATTTTCTGCATTTCTCTATTATCATGCATATTTTCAAACTGGGATATCAGTAATTCTTCTATAAAAGCTATTCCCCCCTTATCTATTTTGGGGTTTATTTCACTCATTTTAGTGGCTGTAATCTCTTCCCAGGCGTTTTGTGACTGAATATATTCGTCCATAAGTCCATCCATGCCGTCAAAATAAGTATAGATCATTTTTTTATCTACTCCGGCTGTAGCAGCGATGTCATTTATTTTTAATGCTGTGTGCCCCTTGGTTTTAAGGATTTTTCCCACTGCTTCCAAAAACCTTTTTTTGCTCCGTTCCTTGTTCCGGATACGGCCTCCCGCTGACTTGTTTTCCATGGCTAACATTCAATTCTACAAGTTTAAGAAAAATTTTCAACTTTTAGACACTTACTAGTGTCTAATTTTATATATTTGCAAAAACTAAAACCATTTTATATAAACAAACACTAACGAGGTTGAAAAATTAAGATAGTTCAGACCGTAATTATGTTCCCTCAATTTTAAAGACAATTCTGAACATTCAACAACTAAGGTAAAAGTACGAGACACCAGCAGTATCATAATGTTATGATGCTGCTTTTCTTTTAAAACAAAAATTATTGAATGTAAAAAACATAATTTTTCAAATTTTGTCAGATCCTACACAATACTTTCTTCTTTATTCCGATTATTGTGTTGTCGAAAATGGTCTCAGAAACAATATTTTTTAAATTATTAAAAAAAAATTAAAAAATTTTCTTAGCCAAAAACACCATAAATAAAGGATTTCTTCCAATATTAAGCCCTGAATTCTATAATGTTAAGAAAAATTTTCATTGCTTAGACACTTTCAAGTGTCTTATTTTGTATATTTGCGCCAAACTAACAAACCATTCTGCATATAAAACACAGAAAGGATGAAAAATTAGTATTTCGAACACAATCAACAAGGGTAAAAACACTAACTGTAAATGGCATCATAGGTTTCTAATGATGCTGTTTTGTTTTTTAAAGAGTAAAATAAAGTTGATTATGCCTGTATATTTTGGCCTACCTCATTACATTCCTTCATAATTTTTTTTCAACTCTTAAAAAAAATATCTGCCCTTAATAATCTCCTCATCAATTTCTAAAATAATCATAATTATTGAAAAAAAACCCACGTATTTAATTGATTTTCTATACATTTCTATGCATTACACCTATAAAATAGACAATTCAACATTTCCTCTATAGAAAGCAAATGATGGTGCATAATTAAATTATGGGAATAATCTATTAAAAAGGGGTGGTGATTTGGTATAATTAAACTTATATTTACCAAAAATTTTAAATTAATGAATTATAAGCTTGAGCTCAACACTCAGGAGCCTAACTCTAAAATTGTTTTTAATACAATCATTTTCGATGCGTTCAAGGTAAATATAGTTGAAAGATATATTGGTTCAATGAAGGCTCGTCCAACATTATGTGAAGCTTTGTTTAAACTCAGAACATTAGACGATACTCTTATTGAAAGAAGAGATGGCAATACAAGAGTAAAGATAAAAGGTAATGATTTTGAAACGTATCAAAAGCTAACCAGAGATCTGAACTCTTATGAGTATAAGAACAAATTGATAAATAGAAAAGAAGTTGAACAGAACTATGTTCATTTCATTTTAAGTTTAGTGATTGCGAATTATCAGCTCAACTAAACTACTCTTGATATTTACTTCCAGCTAACAGGTCTATCATTCCATTCTTGCCCATTTTTTGTAGTAGTTAAATACTTCAAAATTGTTGTGGACATCAATGAAATTCTTTTTCCGTTCGAAAGATTCAAAAACAGAGTTTGTATTTTACAACTAAAATCCTGACAAATGTTGGGATTTTGTTTTTATACTAACAATAAAATGTATTTTTGAGGCAAACAGTAACCTAAAACAATCGCTTTGTCATGAAAACCGGTATTCCTATAGTTCTTTTCTTTGCCGCTTTATTATCATTCTCGAAAAAGGAAATATCCCCTGATATTACAGGAATCTGGAAAATGGATCTTTACCTGATGGATTCTGACACCATTTACTATAAAGACTCTGAAAAATATACCCAGAATTATTATGAAAAAAAATTAGGGAATATAAGTCCAAAAAGTAAAATCGAAATTGTTACAAAAAAGCTGTTTGATCAGTTTACATCGACAAAGTTTCTGGTTAATAAAAATACAATCAAAGCCTATACATTTGAAGGAGGCTCAACGGAGATCAATCTTAAATATAAACAGGCTGACGACAAGATTATCCTTGATGAGAAAGACAATAAAAAGCACAATTATATTGTTGATTATGACGAAAAATCTGATCTTTTAACCATCAAATATGAAGATTCTCAAACAAAGATCCTGAACAGATACTACAGAGTGAAAGAGTAAAAAATACTTATCTAATTAAAGCAAGTTGTTGGTAATGACATAGGAAATCGCTTCGATGATGTTCTTCACTCCTAATCTTTCGAACAGTTTGCTTCTGTGAAATTTGATGGTACTTGGAGCAACGCACAACTGTTCTGCAATTTCCTCTATTTTCAGTCCCTGAAGATACAGCCTGATAATTTCAATTTCTCTTAGTTTTAAATTAATTTTGGTCTCTTCTGACCATTTTCCGGTACAATGATTATACTTCCAGTAAGCATCTGATGTATTGGAAATCACGCGAATGTTTCCGGCATTCCGGTTAAGGGAATTAGAAACAACACAAACGGCTTTAGAAATATCTCCATGCTCATCGATTTCGATAGGCGTCACTTTGTGATTAACGAGTACATCTACGCTATTAGTATATTTCACATGAAAGTCATAGGTAATCGTGTGGGCTTTCTTTTCTTTAGGGGTAAGGCATTCAAAAAACTTAAATCCGTAAACGTTTACTTTTTTTAGGATTTCAAGATCTTCTTTTCTGGTATATTTTCGAAAAAAATTATAGCCCAATTTCTCAACCTCTTTCGCACTCAATCCTGAGAAAAGCAGAGGACTGTCAGAAATAAACTCCAGTTTTCCTGTCTTTAGGTTGGCTATATAGATACAGCCAACACTATTTCCTGCAACGGCTTTAAGCACGTTAAGGTATTTATCCGACGTATTCGTCTCTTCGGCAGGAGGTAAAACCAGCGCATTATCGCACCCCAATGAATTTATTCTATCTCTCATATTATGAACATGATAATAGTAAATACAAAAACTTTGTTATTAGATTTCTTTTTTGCAAACATATTCATAATTACCCTAAATAAAAAATCTATTAAAACTTAATTACATTTCAATATCAAACTACAAAACAATTATTTTGATATTAAAAAAATCTAAAAAACATCATTTTATTACATTTTAGATATTAAATATTTTCTTTTTTCAGAAATTTCCGGCAGAAAAATCGAAAAGAAATGAAGGGATCATTCATTTCTCATCCTAACGAAAACCTTTATTCTAGACGTAGAACAGAAGGTTTTTCTTTATCCAAAGACCTTTACAGTTATCAAAGTAAAATTTAATTCATCACATGAGGATTTAAAACTATACGAAAGTATAGTCATATTAAATTATTATTAAATTATTTTTACCCAGATCATAATAATAAAATAAAAAAGTAAAGAAACAATCTTATAAAATGAAAGAACCTCAACAAAAACTGCAGACCAACCGATTATAAAGCTATTACAAAAGACGAGCTGTTATAATTTAAAAGCTTGAAGCCACATTGAGTTATAAATGAATATTTTTCAGTACCGTTAATATTCCGTTCTATTTACAAATATTAACCTAAGCTAATAAGCAGGTTATTGACTTCAGAGCTTACCATCAACAATAAAAAAGCCTTTCTGCAACCCATTATCCACTTCAGAATAGATATTCTGACAC
Source organism: Chryseobacterium sp. JK1 (assembly GCF_050632815.1). Taxonomy (NCBI): domain Bacteria; kingdom Pseudomonadati; phylum Bacteroidota; class Flavobacteriia; order Flavobacteriales; family Weeksellaceae; genus Chryseobacterium; species Chryseobacterium sp. JK1. The sequence continues at coordinate 1,931,657 of NZ_JBODRU010000001.1, forward strand.
CGTTGGATGGATGAAGGTAACAGAATACATACTTCCCCACTTTTCGATTACGATTTGAAACAGATCATCCCCTCCTGACTTTTACAAAAGTTATCAGGAGAAGGTTGCTATATATGATTAGAATAAGATAACATAATCATTTCACCAAAAAACTCTAATTAAAAATTGAATTATATGAGAAAAATTTTATCTATTATCTTTTTTTTCCTGGCTTTTGCATCGTACGTCCGGGGACAGACGTGTACTCCTGTTCCGGTGCCTTTTTTACAGTCATTCAGTACGGGTGCGCTACCTAATTGCTGGACAAGCCAAAATCCAACTTCTACGTCAACCAACGTGAATGTGAAGTGGAAATTCTCAGGAGCGGCAGGATACGGAGCCACCGGAAACGGAGGAAAACCTGCGGGAACTTTTGCCTGGGTAGATGCATCAACCCCTAATCTTGGGGAGCATACTGTGGAACTCATCACTCCTGAAATCAACTTAACCGGATTAACGAATCCTTATGTCAAATTTGAATGGTTTAAAGATCATCTGACCGCACTTAATGGAACTGTACCTCCTGCGGACAATAATCAACTTAAGCTTGAAGTAAATAATGGTTCCGGATGGGTACAGATTTGGGTCAGCAACACCAACAATCCTGAATGGAGAACGGTAGGAGTACCTTTGGCATCCAGCTATGCAGGGAGTACAATTCAGTTAAAATTCACCGTAGATAAAGATGTTGCCGGAAATGGCGATTTCTATGATGATATATTATTAGATGAGGTTCAGGTAATAGAAGCTCCAACTTGTTTTGAGCCTGCTAATCTGGCAGTATCGAACATTGCTCCTACATCAGCAACTCTTAACTGGTCTGCTCCTTTGGCCCCTGCCCCAGCTCCGGCAAACGGATACGAATATTATTACAGTACAAGCAATATTCCACCTGCAGTAGCGACTCCGGGAACAGCGAGCGCAGGAACAAGTGCCAATATCTCTTCACTTACTCCAGGAGCCACTTATTACTGGTGGGTAAGATCTGTATGTTCGGCTACGGACAAGTCACTTTGGGTAGGAGGAGCTTCCTTCATCCCTGGACAAATAGGTGGAGGAACCGCAACCAATGCATTTTTACCGGTTTATTCCTGCTCGGGATTCAATTATTCCCAACAGATTTATATGGCTCCAGAAATTGGGGCTGCAGTTGGAACTAATAATTATATAACGGCAATTAGATTTTTTGTTTCCACAACAGCTGCTGCTCAGGCTAATTACAACCAATGGGTAGTGTATATGGGAAATACTTCTCAAACGGATTTTGCCACAACATCCAGCTGGATTCCTTCTACTTCTTTAACGCAGGTATATTCTGGGACTTTGCCGGCAATGACTGTGGGTACATGGGTTGAAATTCCACTGGCAACTCCTTTTTTATGGGATGGAGTGAGTAATGTTGTGATTGGAGTGGACGAAAACGCAACAGGGACCTCGTGTACGGCAAACTGGGGAAGTTACTCTGCAGGAAACAATCGAGGAATGATTTATTACAGCACCACTGTAAACCCAGATCCCATGAATCTTCCTGCTGCCATCAGCCGTTATGCTGTACTGCCAAGGCTTCAGTTAACAGGAACAACCCTGCCCAACTGTACCACTACGCCACCAGCTAATATTACCGTAACCAATATTACCGCCACCTCAGCAAATGTTTCGTGGACCGCGGCAGCAAATGCTACTTATATTGTACGATATAGAATACCGCCTTCTTTAACATGGCAAACCGTTTATGTAACGACTCCTTTTACGAATAACATTACGATTACCGGTCTTACAGAAACCACTCAATATGAAGTGGAAATTGCCACTATTTGCGGGACGCAGGGAGCGTTTTCTGCTCCGGTAGCCTTTAGTACTCCTGCTTTGACATATTGTAATTCAGGAACAGCGACTGTTACGAATGGTTATATCAACAATATTACTATGATTGGATCGAATGTTCCTTTAACCAGTAATAATTCAGGAGCAACCACGTACACGGATTATTCTTTAGATCCAACAAAAACGATTACTCTTCTGCGAAATTCAACCAATAATGTAGTATCAGTCGGAAGATCTATTGTATCCGGAACTTATTCTACGAATGCCTGGATAGACTTTAACGGAGATGGAATATTTGACAACAATCCTTCCACGACCCCGGGAGGTGAAAGAATTATGAATCTGGGATATTCCAGTACAACTCCTGTCACTGCTAATTTTGATGTTCCTGCGAATGCTTATATCGGAAACAGTAAAGTAAAGATGCGTGTCATTGTATATTCTTTAACCCCAGTCAATGCCTGTGCTCCCCTTACGAGTAATGGTGAAGTAGAAGATTACTATGTGAAATTTATTGATCTACAACCATGTACCACTGCTCCTCCAACCAATATTGCAGTAAGCAATCTGACTCATAATTCTGCTTACGTATCATGGATGCCGACTGCAAATGCTACTTACGTCATCAGATGGAGACAGGGAACAACCGGAGCATGGCTTCCTAGTGCGGCAGGGCTTACCCTTCCAGCTGGGCAGAGTTTTCACACCATAACCGGGCTTACTGAACAAACGGCTTATCAAGTACAAATTGCAACGATTTGTGGAGGAACGCAAGGTGCATTTTCTGCGAGTCTAGGTTTTACAACCACTCCACTGACTTACTGTAATATGACAGGAACGGGAACTAATGATTTTATTTCCAATGTGAAGGTAACTCCTGTTAATTTTCCTGTAATGGATAATACTTCTGTTCAGACGAATTATATCAGCTATACGTCTCCTGCTACGCTTATTAATTTAGAAATAGGTTCTCAGGGAAATCAATTATCTGTTTCGAAAGCGTGGGATGGTACTCAGTATGCAGATGCTGTAAATGCCTGGATTGACTGGGACAGAGACGGAATTTTTACGGATGCTGAAAAAATAATGACGTCTGCTGCCAGCACATCAACTCCGGTAACGGCTACTTTTGATGTTCCTGCAACAGGAGTTTATACAGGTCCACTCACTACCACTATGAGAGTTGTCCTGAAAAGAACCAGTGCACCCATCATGTGTGCAGATGCTGCCAATGGTGAAGTTGAGGATTATGCAATCAAATTAAGACCTTGTAACAATGCAACACCAGGAACTCCTACTTTTACCAATATTACCCATAATTCGATTGTGATCAACTGGACTTCGGCTATCAATAGCAATGCTTTTGTACTGGAATACAGACCTGTTACAATTCCTGCTTCTGCCTGGACGACTTTAAATCTATCAATTTTAGGGGGAAATCCACCAATAACGATTAATGCACTGACTCCAGCTACAGCTTATGAAGTAAGACTTGCTGCAGTATGTGGTTCTACAGGAATCGGGGTTTATACACCTATTAAAAACTTTACAACAAGGTGTGATCCTACTCCACCTCATGTAACAATAAGTAATATAACGGCCAATTCTGCGGTTGTAACGTGGAACCCTGTTGTAGCTAGCGCGAATTATATTTTAAGATGGCGCGAAGTGGGAACGCTTCCTTGGAATACTCCAAATGTACCTCAACCTCCTGCCAATTCTTATACGATTCAAAACCTTGATTCTTTCAAAACCTATGAGGTACAGGTTGCCAATATATGTGTAGGTGAAACTGTAGAGAATGCATGGTCCAATCCTCAAGCCTTTACAACGACCAGAGTTTGCGAAATACCTCCACCAGGGCTTACCATTAGTCAGCTTACTCCAACCAGTGCAGAAATTACCTGGGATGCATTTCCTGGGGCAACTTATCATTTAAAATACAGAAAAGTAGGAATTCCGAGCTGGACTGATGTTATGGTTACGACCAATACTTATACTATTCTTGGCTTACTGGAACTTACCAAATATGAAATGCAGGTAGCCAATATCTGTAATGGAACAACGGGGCAATTTACCAAGTTTTACTATTTCACGACACCTACTGTGGTGTATTGTCCGATGTCGTCTGCTAACTCGGCAACAGAGTTTATTTCAAAGGTGACTGTTATTCCTAATGGTAACAAACAGATGATCAATCAATCACAGGCTTCTAATTATTCAAATTTTACAGGAAATCCTTTACAATTTATTGATTTGATACAAGGGGCTACAGACAACCAGATTATTGTTGATAAAACTTTAGGTAATGGTACTATTGCAGGAGTATCAGTATGGATCGATTTCAACAGAAACGGAGAGTTTGACATTAATGAAAGAATTCTTGCCGACGGACCTAATGGTAATGCTACTGCCAGTGCCACATTTACCGTTCCCAATAATGCTTTTATAAGTATGACGGATCATAAATATGTTGTGATGAGAGTTGCTCTTCAGAAAGATGGAATTCCTGTAAACTGTACCAATTTCCAGAATGGTGAAGTGGAAGATTATACGGTAAGAATATCTAAACCGGAAGTTCCAAACTCAATCAACCAAACAGAAATACATATTTATCCTAACCCTGTAAGCTCAGTACTGTATGTGAAAAATATTAGTCCAAAAGCGAAATATAAAATCTATAGTGCTGTGGGAAGGCTTATCTCCAATGGTATCATCCTGAATAATACAATTAATGTGAGCAATCTTATTAGTGGAATGTACATGATAGAGATTGAAGATACCCGTGGAATGGTGCAGAAAAAATTCATCAAAGAACCCTAAGCACGTACCCTATTGATAACCCAACCTTATTTTTTAGAAATTATAATCTATAGCTCATGAAAAACTTTATATTTAGTCTATTAAGCCTTTTTCTGACATTCGGTTCTTTATTCGGACAAAGAGATACTGAACATTGGATTGCTCCTTATTATGCTTCAACTACCTACACACAGGCGTTATATTTGTCTACCGACTCTCTAACACCTTTTGATGTAACGATATACAGCAATAATGTTGCATTGGGAACTGTTACGATCAGCAAAAACAGTCCACAAACTTATACGGTACCAGCGGCCAATATTGCAGCGACAACTCCTGTGGAAGCTTTCCAGGTCATCAATAAAGGTTTATACCTTAATGCAGCCAAACCTTTTTACTGTACATTGAGAATGGTAAGCGGCACTACCCATGCAGAAATCGTTACCAGCAAAGGAAAGGCAGGAATTGGAAAAGAATTTTATGTAGCAGCCACACCATCACCTTTTGTAAGTACAGGAAATAATTTTACAGCAGGTATTTTAGCGACAGAAAATGCGACATCGGTAACAGTAACATGGAATGCGGGAGTTACCTTTCTGGGAAGTGCTACTACAGCAACAACGCATACTTTTGTCCTGAATAAGGGAGAATCTTTTATTTTCGCAGGCAATGGAGTCAATCCTTCTAATATGAGTGCTTTTATCGGGGCTAAAATTGTTTCTGATAAACCCGTTACCCTTACCAACGGAAATGTTAACGGAAACTTCGGAACAGTAAGTAACTTAGGATCGGATGCTATTCTGGATCAGTCTGTTCCGGTAGAAAGACTTGGAAATACTTTTGCAATGGTACAAACAAGATCTACCGCAGCAGATCTGGAAGGAGGTATTGTAATTGCCACTGAAAATAATACAGAAGTCTTTTTAAATGGATCTGCTACACCAGCAGCTACGCTAAACCAGGGAGAATGGTACCGCATTTCTGGAGATGCTTATGTTCTACAGGGAACTTTAGGACATGCCAATATGTACATCACTACTTCAAAAAATGTTTATTTATATCAGTTTGTTGCCGTAAAAAACAGTAGCGCAACGTGCGGTTTTAATTACATCCCACCTCTGAACTGTTTTTTACCCAGAAAAATAGACGAAATCGGAAAGATCAACGAAATGCCGCTTGCAAATCCTACTCCCAGTGATATGGTTATTAAACTCAATATCTTAACGGAAGCAGGTGCTACGGTAATGGTCAACAGTTTTCCTCCCACTGCAGATCAGGGACCTTATCCTTTAACAGGAAATTCCGCATGGGTAACCTATGCGATAGAAGGAATTACAGGGAATGTAACCATTGTGTCTGATAAAGCAGTAACTGCAGGAATTAACGGCGGATACAACACTTCCGGCTATGGAGGATATTTTGCAGGATTTTCTTCTATTCCCGTGATCTCCAAAAAATCCGGAGAATGTGTACCGGGCATCATTTTGGAACTGAATGACGGTTACGATACTTATCAGTGGTTTTTAAACGGAGTTGCCATTCCGGGAGCTACTACTTATACGTACACGCCTACACAGGCAGGAAACTATACCGTAAAGGTAACTATGGGAAGCTGTCCTCCAGTTACAACACCTATTTATAAAGTATTTCCTTGTCTGCATGAATCTACCTCAACGGTTAATGCATGTGCTTCAAAGGTTATTACTCCTGTATTTTCAAACTCATCTCAAACTCCTGACGGAAACACGGTAACGATCATCACTCCTCCGGCACACGGAACGGTTACAGCACCCAATCCAACAACGGGAGCTTTTACTTATACTCCTAATCCCGGATATCTCGGTCCTGATCTTATTGTGTATCAATTCTGCAGCACTACACCGGAATTTAAAGATTGTGAGAAAGTGACCTTACAATTAAATGTTGTTCCCTTCATACTTACAGATACTACGGTGAAAGCCTGTCAATATTACGGAAAAGGAATCTTTGATTTAACAAAAGCTGCTGTAACCACTTACACTCCTGTCGTTAAAAAGTTTTATCTTACAATGGCGGATCTTAATTCTGACAGCAATCCGATTGCGGATCCTGTGAACTACAATTCTGCTGCCGGCATCGTATATGTAAAAGTAATTACCAGTGAAGGCTGTACGGGAACGGCAAAAATTACCTTGGCATTCCTGCCTTCTCCTGTTGTACAAGATGCATCATTAAGTGAATGTTTCCTTTCCGATAATGAAAGTAAGTCAAAATTTGATCTTACTACAGCCAATGTTACCAGTGAAACTCCTGTAACGAAAAAGTACTATCCTACATTTGCTGACGCTGATAATGGAACCAATGAAATTCAGAATGCTACAGGATATACTTCTTCCAATACAATTGTATATGCAAGGGTTTATAATGCAGACGGATGTTACTCTATCGCAAAAATTACGCTTCATGTTATTCCTCCTAAGAGATCTCCTATACTGGTAGATAAAATTATCTGTATAGATGAAAAAACCTCTTTAGATGCAGGGCCAGGATACGCTTCTTACCAATGGAGTACGGGTGCTGCCACTCAATCTATAGATAATATACCGGTAGGAAGCTATTGGGTCATTCTTGAAGACAACGGATGTTTTGTTAAGCAGCCCGTAAACGTTAAAAAATCTCAGGATCCAGTCATTCAGGAGATTGAAATTTCCAATAATACAGCTACCGTCATGGTTACTGGAGGTAAGACTCCTTATCTATATGCTGTAGATGCCCCAACAAACTGGCAGAATTCCAATGTGTTTACAGGTCTTACAAGAGGACAGCATACTTTCTATGTAAAAGATACTTACAACTGTACACCTGTTTCTGTAGAGCTTACTGTTCCTAATCTGATCAATGCTATTACTCCGAACGGAGATCATAAAAATGATTTCATTGATTACAGCGAACTGGCATACAAAGAGAATTTATCCTTCGTAGTATATGACCGATACGGAAACAAAATTTTCACAGGAAATAAGTTTAATGATTACAAATGGGACGGTAAACATTATGATAAAAAAATAGCAACCGGAACCTATTGGTATCATATCAATTGGAACGAATCCAACAAAGAAAAGACTCCTATACAATATACGGGTTGGATTTTAGTGAAAAATATTGAATAATTCTCAAAAAAACATACAAAAGGACCACGATAATTCATCGTGGTTCCTTAAATTTAAAGAATTTTAAACTTAAATATAATTTGCCTGCTATAGATTACACGTATAAACCCTATATATATGAAAAACATTCTACTCGTTTTATTATTAATCATTTTTAACATCAATGTTTCGGCGCAGAGAGATACGGATCATTGGTTTGCCCCCTACTATGCCTCAACCAGTTATACACAGGCATTGTATCTCTCTACAGATTCAACAACTCCTTTTGTGGTTACTGTTAACAGTAATAATATCCCTATTGGTACTGTAACCATTAGTAAAGGAGCGCCTCAGACTTTTGTTGTACCTATAGCCAACATCGCTGCTACCGTTACCTCAGAAGCTTTTAGTGTCATCAATAAAGGACTGTATGTACAGGCAAGTAAGCCTTTCTATTGTTCACTAAGAATGGTCAGCAGTACAACCCACGCTGAAATTGTAACAAGTAAGGGTAAAGCCGGGATTGGTAAAGAATTCTATGTAGCCGGAACCCCTACTACCACATCCAACTCCGGGTATAATTTCACGGCAGGAGTAATGGCAACAGAGAACAACACGGTTGTAACAGCTACCTGGAGCGGAAATATAGCCTTCTTTGGCGCTGCTCCTGCAACCAATACCCATACGGTAACGCTTAATAAAGGTCAGTCTTTTGTTTTTGCAGGAGGCACTGGGACCAATGGTCTCAACCAGTCGGCTTTTATCGGAGCTAAAATTGTTTCCGATAAACCTATCACCCTTACCAATGGAAATGTCAACGGAAACTTTGGAAATAATACCGGTTCAGGATCAGATGCCATTCTCGATCAGGCAGTACCTACAGAAAGATTGGGAAGTACTTTTGCCATGGTAAGAACCCGATCTTCCACAGATGATCTGGAAGGTGGTATTGTGGTAGGAACAGAGGATAATACACAAATATTCATTAACGGAGCGAATACTCCTATTGCAACCATCAACAGTGGAGAATTCTATAGAATCAAAGGAAACAATTATGTTCAGCAGGGTACTTCCGGACATTATAACATGTTCATTACCACTTCTAAAAACGTATATCTTTATCAATTGGTTTCCGTAGATAACAGTAGTGCGACCTGTGGGTTCAACTATATTCCGCCTTTAAACTGTTTTTTACCCAGAAAAATTGATGAAATCGGAAAAATCAACGAAATGCCAACCGGAACAGGAACCAGCAGTGTTGTTCCATTCGGTACAATAGTCAAATTAAACATCTTAACAGAAGCAGGAGCCAACGTAACGGTAAACGGAGTGACTCCTACAGCTGCACAGGGACCTTTCCCTTTAACAGGAAATTCAAACTGGGTGACTTACTCTTTATCTCCAACTGTTGGAAATATAACGGTAATTTCAGACAAGGCAGTAACCGCAGGGCTTAACGGAGGATACAGTACTTCAGGATATGGAGGATATTTTGCAGGTTTCTCTTCTATTCCCCTTATTGCCAAGCAGACGGGAGACTGTATTCCAGGTATTGTGCTGGAAGTTGATGACAGCTATGATACTTACCAGTGGTTCTTAGACGGAAATCCAATTCCTGGTGCTACAGGGAACACGTATACTCCTCTATCTTCAGGAAATTATACGGTGAAGATCTCTGTAGGTTCATGTGTTCCGGCAATTACTCCTGTGTATAAGGTGTACACATGTCTTAATGAAACCACCAAAGCCATGACGGTTTGCGAAGGATATGAATCTATTGTTCCTCAGTTTACCAATTCTACACAAACTTATGTTCCTAGTACGGTAACGATTATTACACCTCCAGCCAATGGAACGGCAACAGTAGATCCGGCAGGAGTTATTAATTATGTTCCTAACTTCGGATATATGGGACCAGATACTATCGTGTACAAATTCTGTGGAAACAATCCGGATTTTACAGACTGTGAGCAGGTAACTTTAACGTTAACCGTCTCTGAAAGTCCAAAAGTTCAGAATGTAACGATGAAGGCGTGTTTTATTCCTCAAACTCCTGTACTTGGATTATTTGATTTAACTTCTGCAGGTGTAAGTGTACAACCGGGAGTTACGAAACAATATTATCCTTCTCCAACAGATGCACAAAACGGCACTAACGAGATTCTTACTCCAGCCAATTATATTGCTCCAAATGGTGTAGCTTATGTGAAAGTAACGAATGCTAATGGATGTTTTAAAATTGCAGAGGTTACTTTAGTTGTAATCCCTCCTTCGTATTCTACCGTATTAAAAGATAAAATTATCTGTATGGAAAATACAACAACCTTGGATGCAGGACCAGGATTTGTAAGTTATAAATGGAGCACCGGAGCCACTACTCAAACGATCACTAATGCAGGAGTGGGAACCTATTGGGTAGATCTTAAAACCAGAGAATGTACTACCCGACAAAATGTAACGATTTATCCTTCCGAGCAACCTGTTATTTCTAGTATTAATGTTGAAAACAATACCGTTACAGTAAATGTTATTGGAGGAACCCCTCTTTATAAGTATTCGATGGATAATATCAACTGGCAGGATGATATTGTATTTAACAATGTACCTCGTGGGATCAATACATTCTATGTAAAAGACTCTTACAACTGTGTTCCTATTCAGGTAGAAGTTACTGTACCGAACCTGATTAATGTAATTACGCCAAATGGTGATGGTGTAAATGATGTATTGGACTACTCTGCTCTGGCTAAAAAATCTAACCTTGTCTTCAATATCTTTGACCGATACGGAAGTAAAATTTATGAAGGAAACAAACTGAATGGATACAAATGGGATGGAAGCATCGCTGGTAAGAAAGTCCCTACAGGAACATATTGGTTTGATCTGGGCTGGAATGAATCCAACAGCAAACAAACTCCTGTAAAATACACGGGTTGGATTATGGTAAAAAACAGAGAATAAACCACCAGACATTCATCTTTCTGTCTATATAAAAAGACAGATAAAAACATTATTAAAAAATAACTTACTTGACATCTAATAATTATTTACTATGAAAAAACTTTTATACACATTCCTAATTTTCGCATCAGGAATGCTATTAGCACAAAAAAGTAATACAGTAAAATTTGCCGTTTACAATGATGCAATCGGGACCGTGAAAATGTTTGACAACCACAAAGGCGACATTGAAAAGTTCAATGTTTATAAAACAAAAGCAAACCTGCCTTCCCATTTGAAAAAGTTTGAATATCTTGCCGATAACGGTTTAGTAGAAGTGAAACTAAAGAAAAATGCAGGCAATCCGGATACAATATCTCTTGAACTTCTGAACAGCCAGGGCAACGTACCCAAAAACAGCCCTGTGTTTGTTGAAGGCTACAAAATTGAAGGTCCGGAAACCAGAATTTACAGCGAAATAATCGACAATGTTGAAGTGATAGATTTCAACGGGCAGAAATGTTTAAGCATATCTACCATCCAAAAATAACACTCTGTTTTTGATGGAGTTCATTTAATTTAACCCGGCGGTTCTTCAAGAAGAACCGCCGGGTTTGTATTTAGTCTTATAGATTAGAAATTTAGCTGTCATTGAAAAGAAGTTCTGAATTCCAACGGCGACAGATTCGTTTTGTTTTTAAAAAGCTTTGTAAAAGACTGTGGATGTTCAAAACCCAATTCATAAGCAATCTCACTGATGGACAAATCGGTTGTAGAAAGTTTTTCTTTAGCCTTTTCTATCAATTTGTCATGAATCAGCTGCTGTGTACTTTGTCCTACAAGGGTTTTAAGCAATCTACTGAGGTAATTAGGGGAAAGATTTAGCGCTTCGGCAATCATCTGAACATTGGGCAGCCCTTTTGAGATCAGATCCTGATCATTAAAATACCTGTTCAATATATCTTCTATACGGGTAAGAACAGCGTGATGACTTATTTTTCTTGTAATAAACTGCCGTTCGTAAAACCTTTCAGAATAATTGAGTAACGTTTCAATATGCGAAATAATAATATTCTGACTGAACTGATCAATATCCGAATGATATTCCTGCTCAATATTTTCTATAATGGCATGGATGGTTTTCTCTTCTTTTTGAGAAAGAAACAACGCTTCATTCACTGCATAATCAAAAAAATCATACTTTTTTATTTTTTGGGCAAGGGAAGTATTCCACAGAAAATCAGGGTGAATCAGCAACATCCAGCCCGATTGTTCTTCCGTTGGATTAGGCGTCGTTTCAATTCTGAAAACCTGATTGGGAGCAATGAAAAACATGGTTCCTTCATCAAAATCATACTCCTGCTGTCCATATTTCAGCTTCCCGGAAATTCCTATTTTCAGAGATATCTGGTAAAAATTCAACATCCAGTTGACCTCACCAATATCTTCCGGCCGTTTAACGGTGCTGTAATCAACAACACTGATCATCGGATGCTCAGGAGGCGGCAAACCTCTTGAACGATGAAATTCAGTGATGGTTTTTATACTTTTGGTGATCCGTTGTTCCATAGAGTAAAGGTATCTTTTTTATTTCATTGTACTCCCTATGTTTTATTGTAAATCATTTTGATAAGCCGTTGCAAAATCTGTAGCAAAGTCGGCCAGTTTTACTTTTCCTAAAACAGGTCTGTACAGGTTATAATCTTCATATAAAACACCCGTTCTCTGGCTTGCCTGAGTTTCAACAAATCCTTTAGCTATCTGTTCGTTGAAACCAATTTCCAGCCAATTCTTTAAAAGTTCTTCATCCGAAATAACATTCCATTGCAGATCGGGTTTGCCAATTGCGGCTCCCAGAGCTTTTGCGATTTCGTTAGGTGAAACTTCATCACTCGCCACATAACGGTAGGTTCGTCCTTCAAATGGCAGTTCTACTTCCTCTGCAATCACATCCGCAATATCCAATGGAGAAACCCAGGGTTCTTTTTGATCACCGCCCCAATTTGAAACAATAGAACCCTTATTTTTGATGGTGTTGATGAATGAAAACAGATTGAAATAGATACCAACCGGACGGATAAATTTAATGGAAGTATCATCGGCCAACTCATTCAATATTCTTTCTACATAATGATGAAAGACAATGATTCCCGTTCCTTTATCAGTATGCGCCCCGATGCTGCTGAGGTGAACAACCTTTTTTACTCCAGACCTTTCCACTGCAGTTTTATAATGATGGCCTATCTTTTTGATCGTCTCAATAAAATTGATGTTTTTATCAAATAAATCTCCCGCCGCTTCCATGGTTTCCATCAAATAAACAATATCTGCTCCTTTAAAAGTTTGGATTAAGAATTCTGTATCAAACATGCTCCCTATCGCTGCTTTTGCTCCCAGTGCTTCAATAGCAGGTATTCTTTCTGAAGCGCTGCTGATCACCGTTACCGAATGTCCTTTTTGTACAAGCTGTTCTGTAAGTGTTCTTCCGATGTTCCCAATGGAACCTGTTAAAACAATATTCATTTTTTATCTGTTTTTGTTGAGGTAAAATTCTGAATATTGCATCAGATACACTTAGCCGATTCTATCTTCTTCTTAGCCAAAAATAATCGGGAACTCATTGCAAAAATGATAATGAAGTAATTATAAAACCACCTGCTATTGTATAACAGATGGTTCATTAAAATTGTAATCAGGTCATTCTGATTATACTATTTCGGTAACTTTGGAGGGGTTATCCTTTGGTTCTTTGTATTTAAAGTTCCAAGAAAAGCTTCCAACTGAAGAACCTCTTCATTGGTTAAGTTTAAAGGGGTCAGCATTTTCGATTTTTGAGACTCCAGGCTCACTCCTTCATGAATGGTAGACCGTTTTTTAGGAGGTTCCGGATTTCCTTTGTTATAAAAATGAATAACATCCGCCATGGTCATAAAAGCTCCGTTATGCATCCATGGGCCTGTTCTGGTAATTTCTCTCAACGACTGTACTCTAAATTTCCCAGCGTCTTCCCCATTTTTTGTGACCAGATATCTTCCCAGATCTTCCTGTTTTGAGCCCAGCAGTGAAGTCCCGATATTTTCAAATCTGTTGTTGGAAAAGTACCCTGAATTATGACAATTCATACACTGTGCTCTCGTTCTGAAAAGATGCAGACCCATTACTTCATTGTCTGTAAAAACATCAGATTTCCCCTCTATAAACTGATCAAATTTACTGGATGGGCTTTTCACTGTTCGTTCAAAGGTGGCAATCGCTTGGGCAATTCTATCCTTTGTCACTGTTTTTTCTCCAAATGCTTTTTCAAAAAGGACTTCATACCCTCGAATATTGGCAATTTTTTCCGTAGCCAGATCAATATGTTCGTTCATTTCCTTTGTGTCCTGAATCGGCATATGAGACTGTTCTTCCAAAGAAGCTGCACGCCCATCCCAGAATAAGGTTTTGGCATAAGCAACATTGAGAATACTCATCGCATTTCTTGATCCCAGCTGCCGGTCATGCCCAAAAGAAAAAGTACGGTTATCGCACCATCCCAGTTCGGGATCATGGCAGGATGCACAGGCAATCTGGTTGGAACCTGAAAGTCGCGGATCATAAAACAAAGTTTTTCCTAATATTGCTTTTTCAGCGGAGTAAGGGTTATCTTCAGGAAACTGAATTTCAGGCAAATGTCCTATTTCCGTAAAATAAGGGACAGCTTCGGAGTTCAGAGTAGGTTTAGGCCATTTTGAAACGTCTCTGGAGGAATATAATTTTCTCAGTTCCGCTACAAACGAGGTTTTATCATTAATTTCTTTATTGATTTTTGTACTCAAACAGTTATTTAAAAGAGAAACCGTGAGAAACAAAACAACAATCCAGCTTATTGCATTCTTCATTGATCCTTAGCTTTATGATAAAATAATTAATAGTAAAATTATAAATAGTTTAGTATCCCGGATTTTGCAGCATATTGCTATTGATGTTGATCGATTCCTGCGGAATAGGCACAACAAATTTATCATTGGGATATGTCGGACTACAGTTATTGCCAATGCAGCCGTTATTACGCACAATATTCCTGTGATTCCTCATAAGATCAAAGAAATACTGGTTTTCAAAAACAAATTCTTTCCTTTTTTCTTCCAATAAAACATCCATCGAAATACTTGTAAGCAACGATAATCCAGCTCTGTTTCTAATGGCGTTCATATCCTGTAAAGCCACATCCGTTTTACCTAAATGAATGGCAGCCTCAGCTCTGATAAAATAAACCAAGCTTAAGCGATACATCAGGCTTATGTTCTGAATTTTATATTTCTTTGTGAAATAATAAGGCAAATTGCTTGTTGTACTTCCATTACCCGCTGTTTTTAAATTTTGTGTTTCAAACAGTTGTTTCCGGATGTCATTGGAAGTATACAGATTATAGATATCTTCAGAAGCAACATACGTTGATCGGTTTGTTGTTGTTTTAAAATTATATAAGTTCGCCAAAGAAGTTTCGTTTTCGGCAGTATTAGCCAGATACCATATAGATTCCGGGACGGCCCATTGAGTGAGTAATTCATTTTTAGAACTCAGGGTCAAACCAGAACCTGTGATAATCTCCTCTGCATATTGATATGCTTTTTGCCAATCGTTTTTCCAAAGGGCAACTTCAGCAGCCAATGTTTTTACAGCAGTAGGGTTCATGAAATTTCTGCTTTCTCCTGCCGGAATTGCCTGCTGATTCTGAATCAAGGACAAAGATTGAGTGATATCATTTTCAAGTAAGGTAAAAGTTTCTGCAGCCGTCTTCCTCGCGGGGAAATCTATACCAACTTTTAAAGGAGCTGTATTATAAACAATTCCCAGGTGAGAGGCATCCGAGGTATAAGTATAATTCTGTCCGTAATATTTAAACAATTGGAAATGTACAAAAGCCCTCAATGCCAACGCTTCCGCTTTTATTTCACTGATTTCCGATGTTGAAGCATCCTGAACATTATCCGCATATTGCAGAATAAGATTGACATTATTAATGATCTTATAGTTATCAGAATAGTATAATTTCAATTCACTTTCAGACTTCTGATCATCAAACTGATAGAGCTGATCTACCCTTGCAGGAAGTGAAATGATATTGGTAGAACTGCTGGGTGGATTTTTGAAATTCCCGGACAATAAATCACCATATACGTACGCTGCTTCTGTGAAATACGTACTGCGAAGTTGGTAATAGGCGCCATTTAAAGCTTCCAGAATTCCTTTTTTCGTAGAAAGCTGTGTATTGATAGAAATGGCTTCTTCCGGCTCATGTTCAAGAAAATCTCTGCATGAAACCATGGAAACCAACGCCATTGATATGAAGATTATTTTTTTCATTTTTTACTTTTTTAAAAATTCGCTTTAAAACCAAAACTGAAGGTTCTCATTTCCGGATACAGATACCTGAATTCTCTGATCCCGTTTTTCCCCGCAGGAGACTTTTCTTTATACCAATACAAGACATTGGTACAGTCTAAAAATATACTGGCACTTTTTATAAAACTATTCTTGATGGTATGAAGCGGAAGTTTATAATTAAGGTTGATATTCTGCAGTTTGATATAGCTGTTATCATAAATGTACTTGCTGTTGTTGGCTATAGTAGGTTTGGTGGTAGGTTTTCTGTTGGACGCGATATCTCCCGGGGCCTGCCAATAATCTAAAGCGTTGACACTTACGTTACGGTTGATCAGAATCGTATATTTATCTATAAGGTCGCTTGCGACCAGTACATTTCCGCCCCATTCGAAATTGACAAGGAACGAAAGACTGAAATCTTTATATCGTATCGTATTATTCAATCCACCGGTAAAATCCGGCTGAGAATTTCCGATAATGGTATAATTGGTTTCATCAAGTGCCGTAAATTGCCCTGATTCTGTTGGAACACCTTTTACCATAAATAGATCCATTCCATTAGCAGGATTTACTCCCAGCCATTCATATCCCCAGATTGCAGAGGTGGAAACTCCTATTTTCTGAGCGCGGGCTATGGCTGCTGTAGAAAATTTTTCTTCAAGTCCAAAAAGTGCTGTTACCCTGTTTTTAACTGTAGCAATATTAAATGAGGTAGTCCATGTGAAATTCTTCTTATTGAACCAGTTTCCTTTCATAGAAACTTCTACACCCTGATTATACATGGATGCTCCATTAATTTCCGCAGTGCTGTATCCTGTTTCCATGGGAACATCTCTGTTCACAATCATATTTGAAATGTTATTTCGGTACAGTTCCACAGTGAAATCTATTTTTTTGAACAAACTGAAATCTACTCCCAGATTGAGTTTTTCGTTTTTTTCCCAGGTAAGATTACGGTTTTGAGGAGATGATGAATCTGGATAAGCATAGTCATAATCATAGTTGAAGCCATTCCCTGCTACCATATACAGGCCTGAAGAACGATAGCTCCCTATTCTTGAATTCCCCGTCATTCCCCACGAAGTACGAAGTCTCAAAAAGCTTATCACCGGATTCTCTTTTAAAAAATTTTCCCTGGAAATAAGCCATGATGCTCCAATTCCTCCATTTACTGAAGCATTCACATCTTTTCCGAATGCTGAGCTCTCATCTCTTCTTATAGTGGCGGAAAGGAAATATTTTTTATGAAAATCATAATTCAGCTGAGAAAAGAAACTTCTTCCGCTGTCTTCCTGAGTAAGTGCTCTGAAAATACTCGGACTTATAGCGTCCCAGGGATACTGATAGGTAGAATATTCTTTAAAATTGGTTCCCAAAATAGCTTCTTTATAATCTTTGGTATGACGGAGCTCCATCCCAAGTAATAGGTCTGCATGATGGTTTTTCCAAAACGTTTTTTCATAATATAAATGGGTACTCCAGTTCCATTTTTTACTGTCTGAAGTATTGATTCTGCTTCTTCCCCGAATGGTTTTCGTCATTCCACTGTCGTTAAGACCAGACTTCCAATCAATATTCTTTTTATCTGAGAGGTCAATTCCAAAAACAGTACTTAGTTTTAGTCCTTTGGTAATTTCATAACTCATATTCAGACTGGAAAGCAGTGAATTATTTTTGACATTTATAATATTCTGATTAGCTGCTGCAAGAGGATTGGCAATACCCGCTGTTCCTGTAGAAGCATACGTTCCGTCTTCATTATAGATGGCTTTATCAGGGCCCAGAATAAAATTAAAATATGTATTGGGCTGTTCTTTATAGAAGTTATTATAAGCTGCGTAAAGACTGATATTCAATTTTTTATAATTGAAACCTATGGTGGCATCTATTCCTTTTTTTTCCAGGAAGTTCATCACTTTAGATTCATTATTTTTAGAATAATCCAAACCGATACGATAGGTAAGATATTTTCCACCGCCGCTTGTGGTAAAATTGGTTCTGTAGAAGTCTCCGTTCCTGTTCATCACATCAAACCAATTTACATCTACTCCATTCCATGCATAACTTTGAGGTTTTACCCCATTCATCAGATAGTCGTTGTAAAGTCCTGCATATTGCTGCCCGTTGAGATATTTGATTCTGTTAATACTCTGAGAAACTCCGTATTGTGTGGTAAACGAATAGGAAGGTTTTCCTTTTCGACCTTTTTTCGTGGTGATCAGAATAACGCCATTGGCAGATTCAGCTCCATAAAGAGCCACAGCCGCCGCATCTTTAAGAATATTAATACTTTCAATATTATCTGTATTGAGTCTGGCCAATGGGTTAATATTCATTTCAGAATTGGAATCTGCACCATTGAAGTAGGTTTGAGCAAAAGGATTATCTTCTCTCATAATGATCCCGTCTATGACAATCAGTGGTTGTGTGGAAGTCCCGGGAGTTCCGGAAAAGGAAACTAATGACCCCAACCCCCGGATATTAATATTCACCGGTTTTCCCAATTCGGGACTGCTTACAATTTGTACTCCGGGCGCCATTCCGGCGATCATTTTGTCGATGCTTTCGTAAGGTTGGGTAATGTTAATGTCTTTTTGAGTCAGTGTAACAATGGAACCTACAACTTCTTCTTTAAGCTTTTTTGTTCCGTAAGATGAGGTCACAACAATTTGTTCAATCGATTGCACATTTAGTGAATCTTTTATTTCGACTGATGAGTTTTGGGCATTGATAGATATGACACCACAAATCATCAGAATGCTTGCGACAGATTTATTCATTACTGTTGGATAGGATTAATTTACAATAGAAAAATGATGACTGGTGGTTTAAAAACTGTATTGCTCGTTTAGAGTAAACAGAATTTTTGTGATTGGAATTGAAAAGAAACGGGTACAATGTTTAACAGCCATCTTCATGAAAACTTTAATTAGAATCAATAAAAATAATTGCAAATTTAGGTAAATTAATTAAAAACGGAAGAATCTTCACTCTTATTTTAGGAGGAAAACTAAACTGTAAAATGAAGATCATTACCGATAATTTCAACGAATTCCTTTGGTTACAGGCTCATTCAGTCATATTTTCAAAAGGTTAATCCATATAATATCAGCCATTTAAGCAACACTGATGTCATTCCTGTATTGAATACCGCATATTATCTCACAAAATAGAAGAGTTTTCCTTTAAAATAGCTATAATTTGATTAAATTTACGTCAATAACAAAAGCATAAAAACACCTAGAAATAAATCTGTATGAATAAGAAAAGTGCCACGATATATGACATTTCAAAGAAGCTCAACGTAAGTGTGGCAACTGTTTCGAGAGCATTGAACGACCATCCGAGAATAAGCCAGGCCACGAAGGAACTGGTACGCAAAACGGCTAAGGAAATGAACTATAAGCAAAATAACCTTGCCAAAGCATTAAAAAGCGGTGAAACCAAAAACGTCGGCATCATTGTTCCTTACATCAACACCAATTTCTTTTCCTCCGTAATCAGAGGGATTGAAGAGGAACTTTCTCCTCTTGGCTATCATGTTATCATCTGCCAAAGCCACGAAGATGTCAATATTGAAAAAAGACAGCTCAACACGTTGCTGAATGCCCAGGTGGATGGTATTTTTATGTCTGTTTCCAAAACAACTACAGATACGGAGCATATCACCAGTATTTTAGAAACGTCTAATACCCCGATTATATTTTTTGACCGTAAAAAAGACATACCGGGAATCAGCACGGTAACAATTGATGACTACCGAGCAGGATATATGGCTACAGAGCACCTTATTCAGGAAGGATATAAGAATATCTGTCATTTTGCCGGAGATCTTAACCTCGAAATTTATCAGCATCGTCTAAATGGTTACAAACAGGCATTACTTGATCATAATTTGCCTATAAAAGAAGACCATATTATTTCTACAGAAAGTTCAGTAGACGGTGGCACTGAAGCCATTAAGAAGCTTTGGAGTAAGAAATCTGTTCCGGATGCTATATTTTCTTCAAGTGATTTTGCAGCTTTAGGCGCCTGTCAGGAATTGAAAAGACTTTCCATAAAAATTCCTCAGGAAGTAGCCGTAATTGGATTTTCCAATGAACCTTTCACCCAGTTTATGGAGCTTCCGATCAGCTCGGTCGACCAGACACCGGGAATGATGGGGAAAATGGCCGGACAGGTATTTTTAGAAACGGTAAAGGAAAACAATTCGGGCGTTTCTATTGAGAAAAAAGTAGTATTGAAACCACAGCTTCATATCAGAAAGTCTTCGAAAAGAAAATAATATTCATACAGAATAAATAGATCTACTGTACATTTTGATCTGTCCCTCATGTTTTTACGAACAGATTAAAACTTATGAATTTTTTGAAATTCATAGGAAAAGATGTGATAATCAATGTTGGTATGTTTTTTATATTCTTCGGGAAACTTTTCAATAACGTCAAAATACATCCCCAATCCGGTCTCTATATTCTGAAAGCGACTGAGGTAAATTACTTTCCATAAACCACCGCCTATTGACAGTACGTCTTTTTTATGATCTCCATGATACCATTTTATAATGGGAGTATCACCTACATTACAGCATACAGTACGCTGATCCAGGATATCTATCCACTGATATTCTACAGGAATCAGGATCTGGTTTTCTGTGTTGATAAGCCCCCACTTTCCCTGTCCTAGCCTTCCTTTATATTCGTCACCATTCCACGACTTGCTATCCCATAAAAATTCATAAAAAAGCTCATTAGACTCATCATCATATTTCCAATGATAGTCGCCTGTAAAAATCTTAAAATATTTTTGATCGATCAAAGGAGATATATAATCATACACAGGCGGTATAATCTGGAAGCCATTAATGAGCATAACGCCCCATTTTTTCTGTCCTTCAATCATATTGTAAAATCGAACCATTCCATTTGAATAATCAACGATTTTTGACACCTTAAGTTCCTCTATATTATTATACTCATCAGCGGTATACACTTTTCCGTCTTTATACTGAAAGATTGATATTTTAAGTCTTTTAGATAAGAAAATCGTCTCATAAAGTTCTAAAGGATTATCCATATTATTTTGTATATCTTAAATATAATACATCCATTCTATGACTTCTTCGGTGGTCTCTGTACATGACAGGGTTCCATTTTTAATACTTTATCATTGCAGTCCTGAATGCCATTCAAATATACATCGTTTTTACCTTTAAAAGAAAATGCCCTCTACATAACGTAGAAAGCATTTTCAACCCTAATATTTATATAATCAAAAAACAGTTCTTATAAACTAACCCCTCTTCTCCAGGGGATAAAATCATTTTGGTTTAAAATAGCGGCTTTGGTTTTCACTTCTCCGCTGGCTACTTTGATGATAAATTCCAGCAGTTCTTCTGCTTTTTCATCAATAGTTTTTTCTCCGGTAATAACATCTCCAGTGTTAAAATCAATAATATCCGGCATTCTCTCAGAAAGAGAAGTATTGGAAGAAATTTTCACCACAGGAACGACTGGATTTCCGGTAGGAGTTCCAAGACCTGTTGTAAACAATACGATATTTGAACCTGAGCCTACCAAAGCTGTAGTACATTCAACGTCGTTTCCGGGAGTACACAGTAAGTTCAGTCCTGGTTCCTTAATATATTCTGTAAAATCAAGAACGTCATTGATGGGCGACGAGCCTCCTTTTTTGGCAGCACCCGCAGATTTCATGGCATCGGTGATAAGGCCGTCTTTGATATTCCCCGGTGAAGGATTCATATCAAAACCTGATCCTGCGGCCACGACTGATTCTTCAAAGTCTTTCATCAACTGTAAAAATCTTTCTGCATCTTCTTCTTTTACGCAACGGTTTACGAGTTCCTGCTCTACCCCACATAATTCCGGGAATTCTGAAAGAATGGTCGCTCCTCCAATTCCTGCAATAAGATCTGAAAGCTGTCCTAAAACCGGGTTGGCCGAAATTCCTGAAAAGCCATCGGAACCACCACATTCCAATCCTAAAACCAATTTTGAAACGGGTGCAGGTTTTCTTTCGATTTCATTAGCCTTTTTTATCGCTTCATAAGAGTCTTTGATAATCCCACCAAGCATTTCATCCACCGTCCCGGACTTTTGCTGTTCGTAAACGATGATGGGCTTCTTATTGTTGGGACTGATTTTTTCCAAAGCATCTTTAAAAATCTGAACCTGTAAGTTCTGACATCCTAAACTTAAAACGGTTGCTCCGGCTACATTCGGGTTATTGACGTATCCTGCTAATAAACGGCCCAACGCTTCAGCATCCTGACGAATTCCGCCACAACCGCCCTGATGCGTTATGAATTTAACTTCAATATTTTTAAAAACTCTTGAATCTTTCTCTTCATCATCCACCGTTTCTGTTTCTGAATTATGGATCAAAGATCTCAGCAACAGCTGGTGTTTTGTTGTCTTTTCGAATAAAAGTTCTTTTTCAAAAACATCTTTTAAAATTTCCACATTCCTGTTCTCACAGAAAACCAACGGGAAAAACAACCATACATTTTCTGTACCTACCTGCCCGTCTTCTCTGTGGTAACCCATGAAAGTTCTGTCTTTCCATTGATCAACATTGGGAGCAGTCCATGCAGTGGTTTCTGTCTTGCCTTCTACTTTTGCACTTTGGTGCTTTACATTTTCAGTGGTAATTACTTCCCCCTTTTGAATGGGCTGGCTCGCTTTTCCCACCAAAACGCCGTACATCATGATGGAATCTCCTGTTGAAAGATCTTCCGTCACAAATTTATGTTTTGCTTTTGTATCTTTTATAATTTGGTAAGTAAAGCCATCCAGATCCACAGTTTCTCCCTGCTTCAAATCGATAAGTGCTACAGCTACATTATCGTTGGAATTTACTTTCAATACTTTCTTTTGCATAATTTCTAAGAATAAAACTGGATAAAATTGTGATATGCAGTTTCCATATCGTGATGATCAATCTCCCACAATGCTTTTGTTACAGCATCTTTAAGCCCGTTAATATGAGTAAGGTCTGTATCCCAGAAAGAGATTTCGCTTAATGAAAGTTCTGCTACTTTTTCATAATCATTGTGACTCCAGATCTCTTTGAATTTCTCAACAACAGCACTTTCATCATTCAATGGAAGGAATCTTTCGCCATAACTTCCCTGATAAAAGCGTATTAAACTTGCCAAAGAGAAAGTTAAATTAAGAGGTAACTTTTGGTTGATTTCAATATAACCTAAAAGACTCGGAAGGATCCTCACTTTAAATTTGGAAACGAAATACAGAGCAATACTCGACAGATAGTGTTTGATAAATGGATTTTTGAACCTGTCAAAAACATCTTCTGCAAAGTCTCTCAATTCATTTTCATCCAACCCCAGCGTAGGATTCACTTCGTTGAAAATAGTTTGTTTAAGAAATTTTCCGATAAATAGATTGTCAATAGATTCTTTAACGGTTTCTTTTCCGGATAAAATAGCGGGAGCCAACATCAGGGTATGACCGCCGTTCAGAATTCTTACTTTTCTGAGACGGTAAGGCTGAATATCATCTACTACCAGAATCTGTTCATTAATCTGATCAAAAGGAATTCTTTCTTTCAGGTTTTGAACATCCTGAATCACAAAAAGTAAAAATGCTTCGGAAACCACCATCATCTGATCTTCATACTCTAGCTGGTCTTCATACGTTTCCACATCATCTTTTGGATATCCGGGAACAATTCTATCTACCAGCGTATTATGGAAATAATTATAATGTTCAATCCATTGCACAAATTCTTCTTTTAAATCCCAGAGCCTTGCATAGGTAAGAATAATATCTTTTAAAGCATAGGCATTGTCTTCGATCAACTCGCAAGGGATGATTCTTAATCCTTTATCCGGAGCTCCGTTGAAATGTTTAAATCTTTCATAGAGTAATACAGTTACTTTTGCTGGAAAATTATTATGTGGGCCCTGATAGTTGTTTTCCAAGTCATCGTAAGCAATACCGGTTTCGGTGGTGTTGGAAAAAATAAATTCCAGTTCTTCTTCTTTCGCTAAAGCCAGGAAGTCATCATAATGGGTATAAGGGTTGATCGATTTCTGAATGGCAGAAATTACCTGTTTTTCATCCACAAGTTCTCCTTTTCGGATTCCTCTGGTAAAAAGAGTGTACAGATTGTCCTGCTCTTCAAGTTTATAAACAGATCCTCCCTGAGTGGGCTGAACATTAGCAATTCCAGCATTGAATCCTGTCTTTTTATTGAGCTGATCAATCACATAATCTGTGAATCCTCTCATGAAATTTCCTCCTCCAAACTGTACAATTTTAATAGGAAGCGGTTGCTGAGAACCATTAAGTTCTCTATTTAATTTTTGTTTTATCTGATTTTCCATTTCTTCTGATTTGAATGAAACCATCTTTCAACAGATGATTTTTATTGCTATTGAATTGCTTTGTATTTGGGAACAAGTGCTTTCATAACGCTCCATGCAATGAGGTAAGCCACTGCGCAGACTGAGAAAATGATCATATACCCTTTATCTATTCCATCCGAAATAAGAGCTCCTGATTTTTCCAGATCATGCAAAAAGTTCTCTGGTAAGCGTTCATTGATATATTGCGGATATTTTTCAAGCAATGGTGTTCCGTCAATGGTCGTCCATGCTTTATGAGCATGATCAAATAAAACGCCCGAAGATTTATTGATTAAAAAAGATCCTATTCCTCCGGCCATTCCACCAATTCCTGTAATGGTTGCAATGGCTTTTTTAGGAAACATATCGCCAACGGTAGAGAAGATATTGGCCGACCATGCCTGATGTGCTGCTCCTGCCACTCCTATTATCAATACAGGAATCCAGTACGTTACAGAACCTAAGGGTTGCGCCAATAAAGCCAGCAGCGGAAAAAATGCAAAAATCAGCATTGCTTTCATCCTTCCGGTGTAGGCATTCATCCCTTTCTTTTCCACGAAATATTTAGGAAGCCATCCTCCGATGATCGATAATAAAGTGATCATATAAAGGACGAATAAAGGAAAGGCACTTTGTGTAGAATCCATTTTGTAAACAGAGCTCAGGTAAGCCGGTGTCCAGAAAAGAAAGAACCACCAGATTCCGTCGGTCATAAATTTTCCAAAGGCAAAAGCCCATGTCTGTCTGTAGCTGAAACATTCTTTGAAAGAAAACTTTCTTTCTGCTGATGATGAATTTCCAGACGAAAAATCATCCTGATCCTGCTGGATATAAGTGAGTTCATGTTCATTCACCTTATGATGTTCGTGAGGTTTTTTATAATAAAATACCCAAAGTCCCATCCACACAAAGCCTAGCGCTCCAATGATGATAAATGCCCATTCCCAGCCCATTGATTTTGCAATAAAGGGAATGCTAACCGGTGCAGCCAAAGCTCCCACAGTTGCTCCTGCATTGAAAATACTGGTTGCCAATGCCCGGTCTTTTTTAGGGAAGTATTCCGCAGTTGTTTTTATCGCGGCAGGAAAGTTTCCTGCTTCACCTACTGCAAGTACGAAACGGGCAAATATAAATAACGTAACACTGGTACTGATAATAGCTCCCACGTTATCTACCCTGCCAATTATTTCTTTTGATTGTTCAAAACCTACCAGCCAGTTTCCGGTAAGAACCCCAGAAGTGGCAATTCCGCAGAAAGCATGAACAACAGCTCCTACAGACCATATTCCGATCGCCCAGAGAAACCCTTTTTTAGTATCCATCCAATCCACAAATTTCCCGGCAAAAAGCATGCTTCCTGCGTAAAAAATGGAAAATAAAGCCGTGATATTCCCATAGTCATTATTGTTCCAGTGAAATTCCGGAGCGATAAAGTCTTTCCAGGTAAGAGACAGTACCTGCCGATCCATATAATTGATGGTCGTTGCAATGAAAAGAAGCACACAGATAGTCCATCTGAAGTTACTCGGTTTCGAGGATATTTCTTTTTTCATATCAATCGTTAATAGTATTGATTTTTATTGATTTTGACAACAAAATGGAGCAAAAACTCCCTATCTGCGCTTATTTAGCACAGAAATGATTAATTTTATAAATCATTAAAATTCAATTAAGGAATTGAGAACAACTCAATTGAACTTTGCCTTACACTCAGATTTTCATCCATTTGAAATTCTTAATGGCTGACATCAATGGGTAAGGACGATTATCTTAATTCTTTAATAATCTGAATAGAATTGGCCACGGTCTCTGTAATTCTTTCATAATCATATGCTCCGTCATCATTTTTCACAAATAACTGTGATCCCAGGCCAACACAGTAAGCTCCTGCAGAGATCCATTCTGTAATATTTTCTTTTGTTGGAAGTACCCCGCCTGTAGGCATAATATTCGTCCAAGGCATTGGCCCTTTTACTGCTTTGATAAATTCTGGTCCTCCAACCTGTGTGGCAGGGAATATTTTTACAATTTCCGCTCCGAGTTCTTCGGCATAGGAAATTTCAGAAACGGAACCACAACCTGGCATCCATGCAATTTTTCTTCGGTTACAAACCTTTGCCACTTCAGGGTTTAAAGATGGAGCGACAATAAAATTGGCCCCACTCTGAATATATAATGAAGCGGTAGCCGGATCAATGACTGAACCAATTCCCAATATCATTTCAGGGATTTCTCGGGCTGTATATTTTACCAGTTCCGCAAACACTTCATGAGCGAAATCGCCCCTGTTGGTAAATTCGAAGACACGGGCACCCCCGTCAAAACAAGCTTTTACAATTTTCTTGCATACTTCAACGTCTGCATGATAAAATACAGGAACAATACCTGTCTGTTTTGCTTGTAACGCAACTTCTATACGACTGAATCTTGCCATAATTATCTTTTTATTCTTCCTCCTGAATTTCCGTTCATTACTTCCAGAATATCTTCTGCACTCGCATAATTGATATCTCCCGGAATGGTATGCTTGATGGCACAGGCTGCATTGGCAAAACGCAACGCTTTTTCGTCATCAAAATTCGTTAAACCATAGATCAAACCAGCGGCAAAAGCATCTCCGGTACCAATTCTGTCTACTACTGGGTTTACTTCCAGAAGCTCCGTTTCAAAGTAAAGTCCTTCAACCAGAGCTCTTCCCTGCGTTTGCTGAGCACTTGCAGTGACACCAATTCGTATTTTGTCGAAAATTTTATGAATGGAAGGTATTTGTTGTTTTAATTCTTTACAGGCTTCCATGAAACCTTCTTTATCTGAGGAAAACTGAGTTCCCAAAATTTCATTAATCTCATTCACGCCACCAATGAAAATGGTTGAATAGGAAACCAATTCTTTTAATATTTCGTTTCCATTTCTGCCATATTTCCATAAGTTGGAACGATAAGCAGGATCTGTGGTGATTTCAATTCCTTTTTTCTGAGCAGTGATCAAACCTTCTTTTAATGTTGTATAGGCTGTTTCTGAAATGCCGGGGCTGATGCCTGTCCAGTGGAAATATTCACAATTTTCAAGGGCTTTTTCCCAGTCTATATTTTCTGCCTGAATATTGGCAAAAGAACCGTTGAGTCTGTTATAGGCAATTCTGCTGGCACGGACTGAGGATCCTACTTCAAGAAAATACAGTCCTAAAGGGTGTTCATTTTTATGGATAAAGGTGGTATCAATTCCAAAGCTTTTGATAAAAGAAATAGCGGATTCTCCTACAAAATCATCAGAAACACTGCTGATATGTTTTACTTCACAACCCATTGTTGCTAATGAAGAGGCTACATTAAGCTCTGTTCCGCCGAAAAAGAATTCCATTTCGTGGCTTTGCTTCATCGTCCGGTTTCCTGGTGAGGATAGACGCATGATCACTTCACCGAATGTGACTATTTTACTACTCATAGTTTTAATTTCTTTATTTAACCCCAAATTGAAGATTCAACGGAGTTAAAAGGCACTTACCCTCCCTTGAGGGTTTCATTTTAAATTTAAAAATCAAAATAATTTTTCGCGTTGTGGTAGCAGATGTCTGAGATTGTTTTTCCGATCAGTTCAATATCATCCGGAAGTTCTCCGTTTTTCATTTCTTCTCCGAAAAGATTACACAATACTCTTCTGAAATACTCGTGTCTCGGATAAGACAGAAAACTTCTGGAATCGGTTAGCATTCCTACAAAACAGCTTATTAATCCCATATTAGAAAGAGCATTCATCTGTTTGATCATTCCATCTTTTTGGTCAAGGAACCACCATCCTGAACCAAACTGTACTTTTCCTTTGATACTACCGTCGTTGAAATTTCCAATCATAGTGGCAAAAATTTCGTTGTCGGCAGGATTTAAGTTATATAAAATCGTTTTGGTTAACTTATCTTTTCCATCCAGTGTATTTAAAAACCTGGAAAGTGTCTCAGCCTGAACAAAATCTCCGATAGAATCCCAGCCTGTATCTGGTCCAAGGATTCTGTGCATTCTTTCATTATTATTTCTTAATGCTCCCAAATGGAACTGCTGAACCCATCCGTATTGATGATAAGCTTCGCCAAGAAATAACAACATAGCCGTTTTGAACTGGTTAACCTGTTTTTCAGCAATTACTTTTCCGGCTAATTTATCGTTGAAAATAGCATTCACTTCTGCTTCTGTGGCTTCCTCAAAAGAGATATTATTTAAACCGTGATCACACAATCTGCAGCCATTTTCATGGAAATACTCGATTCTTTTAAGTAAAGCGTCACATAAAGTCTGGTAAGAATTGATTTCAATTCCTGCGGATTCACCTAGTTTTACAACATAATCCGGAAAATTGTGGTTTTCAATCAGAATCGCTTTATCCGGACGGAATGCCGTACTTACTCTAATACTAAAGTCGCTTTTGGCAAGGCTCTGATGGTAATTCAGAATATCCGTAGGATCTTCAGTTGTACACAGAGATTCTACATTCATCATTTTCAGAAGACCTCTGGTTGATTTTTCCGGGGTCTGCAGCTGAGCGGTAATATTCTCGTAAATCTCGGAAGCATTATCACCACTTAAAAGTTCATCAATTCCGAAATATCTTTTTAATTCTAAATGAGTCCAGTGATACAAAGGATTTCTCAACGTATAAGGAACTGTTTTTGCCCAGGCTTCAAATTTTTCTTTGTCGGTAGCGTCCCCTGTAATGAATTTTTCATTCACTCCCATCGTACGCATAGCTCTCCATTTATAATGGTCACCGGCGATCCATACTTTGGAAATGTTTTCAAAAACAGTGTCTTCCGCAATGTCTTTTGGAATCAAATGATTGTGATAATCAATGATAGGTTGTTTTTCTGCAAATCTGAAGTAAAGTTCCTCAGCGTATTTATTCTGTAATAAAAATTGGTCTGTTATAAAAGGTTTCATTCTAGTCTAATTCTGTTGTTATTCATTCGCAGGTTTTCCGATAGTGGCAAGAATTCCTCCATCAACGTAAATAATCTGTCCGTTGATAAACTTACTTGCGTCAGAAGCCAGGAAAATAGCTGTTCCTGCAAGATCTTCCGGGTTTCCCCATCTTCCTTCCGGTGTTCTGCTGATGATAAAATCATTGAAAGGATGTCCGTCTACACGGATGGGCTCTGTCTGGGATGTAGCAAAATATCCAGGACCGATTCCATTCACCTGAATATTATGTTTTGCCCATTCTGTTGCCAGGTTTTTAGTAAGCATTTTAAGACCGCCTTTTGCAGAGGCATAGGCTACTACATTATCGCGTCCCAGCTCACTCATCATTGAGCAGATATTAATGATCTTTCCCGATTTTCTTTTGATCATATACTTGCCGACTAATTTCGACATGATAAAAGGTCCGGTAAGATCTACATCAATTACTTTTCTAAAGTCCTCCACTTCCATATCAATAGCGGGAATTCTTTTGATGATTCCTGCGTTATTGACAAGGATGTCTATTTTTCCGTGGGCAGCTTCCATTAATGCTACTTTCTGAGCAGCTTCCAGTTCGTCTGTCACATCAAAAAGATAACCGGTTGCTTTATACCCTTTTTCATGGTAATAGTTCAAAGCTTCCTCTAATTTGGAAGGAGTTGTACTTGTGATGGCCAGTTCAGCACCGGCAGCAGCAAGGCCTTCTGCCATTGCCATTCCTAATCCGTGGGTACCGCCTGTAATGACTGCTACTTTGCCGGATAAATCAAATAAGTTCATTGAAAAATTACTTTAATTCGTTTGTTTTGATACCGTCCATATCACCGTAATCCATATTTTCCCCAGCCATACCCCAGATAAAAGTATAATTGGAAGTTCCGACACCGGAGTGAACAGACCATTCCGGAGAAAGTACCGCCTGTCTGTTGTTCATAAACAGATGTCGGGTCTCATGGGGCTGTCCCATAAAGTGACTAACTGTTTGCCCTTCTTCCAGATCAAAATAGAAATAGGCTTCCATTCTTCTGGTATGAGTATGGGCAGGCATTGTGTTCCAGACACTTCCGGGGTGAAGTTCCGTCATTCCCATCTGAAGCTGACAGGTTTCTAAAACAGAATTCACAATCAGTTTGTTGATCGTACGTTTATTTGCATATTTTTCCTCACCCAGTTCTACAATTTCAGCTTCTCTTTTTGTAATCTTTTTGGTAGGATACGTATGATGCGCCGGCGCAGAATTGATATAGAAATAAGGCTGTTCATCCCCTGCTTTTTCGAAAACAATATCTTTTGCTCCTTTTCCAATGTATAAAGCTTCTTTGTTTTCCAGATGATAAACGTTTCCGTCTACAGTCACTTTTCCGGTTCCTCCTACATTGATGATTCCCAGTTCTCTTCGGTTCAGAAAGTATTCTGCTTTCAAATCATCAGTAGGTTCTAGCTTAAGTGCTTCCGAGAAAGGCATTATTCCTCCTACGATCAATCGGTCATACATGGAGTACACCAGTTTTACATGATCTTTCTGGAATAAATCATGGATCAGAAACTCCCTCCTAAGATCTTGCGTGGTATATTTTTTTACATCTTCAGGATGATGGGCGTAACGAAATTCTGATTGTGTCATACTACTTTTTTTACTTTTAAATTTTACGGTTTTTTCAAAACCACTATCTACAGTGTAATCGATTGCATAAACTACACTAAAATTCGCAGAAATACTTGTGGGGATAAATATATAATTATTCTTTAATTACTTAACAAAAAATTAATTTTAATTTTTAAACAACTTATTATCAATAAAATAAAATCAAACAACCTCCATTATTTTGAAGGAAAACAGGGAAAATAAAGAGCGAAAATTAACCAAAATCATGAATCAGCATATCTAAAAATATAAAATCATGCCAAAAAAATATCGGAAAATTCAAATGTCAAATAACCATCAAAACTTCATTTTTAATGAATACACCATATATACTAAGGAATATTGTTGAATAGTATAAAATTCACGATCAAAAAAAACCTGAAAAAGATGACAAAAATCAGAAAACCAATAAATTTTCTCTTCTCGAATCAAAATTCAGGGATTTTCATGGAGGGAAATCAGACTTAATTTTAAGGATTTTTTAATTTTTTTGATCATTAAACATACATCAATATCATTTTTTTTCAAAGAATTAAAAGATGATCAAACAAAAATACAAAATACTAATTATCAATTATTTAAAACACAAAAACTAACATTAGTTTTATTAAATTCATAAACTTAAACAAGTAAATTAATGAAAAAATAACATTTTTTTCTTTGCGTATTGAAAAATAATATTAGTTTAGGAGCCAGAATAATGTTTTACAAAAAACTACGCAATCGATTGCACTAAAGCGTAAAAAAGTAAAGAAAACATTGCAACCACTAAAATCAGCAGAATACTTAAAGTCCTCAACAAAAACGATTGAAAAAACTTTCAACCAAGAATTAAAACTATAAGGATACAAAATGGATAAAAGAGTACAATCAATAAAGTGGTTATATTTAACTGTTTTTCTGCTTCCTGTCCTTGCAATGGCTCAAGAAAAAGAAACAAAAAAAGATAAAGAAACCAAATTGGATGACGTGGTTTTGGTAGGCTATACAAAAGTTTCCAAAAAAGATGTTACCAATGCTGTTTCTTCTGTGAAGGGCGAAGCTCTTAGAGATATGCCTTCTACCAACGCTGCTGAAGCCATCCAGGGCAGACTTGCCGGAGTTCAGGTTTCTCTGAGCGAAGGATCTCCCGGTGCAGATGTAGATATTGTAATACGAGGAGGAAACTCCATTACCCAAAGCAATGCCCCACTCTATATTGTAGACGGTGTACAGATGGATAATGCGCTAAGCATTTTATCTCCAAAAGAAATAGAGTCTATCGAAGTATTAAAAGATGCTTCTTCCACTTCTATTTTCGGTTCCAGAGGGGCCAACGGGGTGGTTCTGATTACGACAAAAGGAGGCCGTAAAAAAGGAAAAACAACAATTAACTATAATGGCTTTGTAGGAGTAAGAAGTCTTCAGAATAAAATAAGTGTTCTGGATCCTTACCAATATGTACTTTATCAGTATGAACAATATTATAAGAACGGAGATGTAAAAGATATTGAAACGTTTAACACCCGTTACGGTACTTTTGATCAGCTGGACAAATATAAATCAGTAAAAAAAGTAAACTGGCAGGATAAAGTTTTTGGAAGAGAAGCCTTTAACTACACTCACAATGTGGCGATCTCCGGTGGATCAGAAAACTCTGCCTTCTCTTTAACGCTGAATAATGTTCAGGAAGACGGAATTATGATCGGATCCGGATTCAAAAGAAACATGGCCAACTTCAGGTATGATTATGATATCTCGAAAAAACTGAGCTTAGGTCTTAATGCCCGTTACAGCCGCCAAACGATTTACGGAGCAGGAACATCGGCCAGTGGATCTCAAGCAACCAACCGTCTGAGAAACGCCATCAGATATCAGCCTTTCGAAGGAGGATCTTCAGTGGATGTAGATGATTTTGATCCTTTATTTGCAGATCAGACCAATCTTGTCAATCCTGTTTTACTGGCTAACGATGAAGTAAAGGAAAGTGGGAGAAACGACTTACTATTAAATGCTACTATTGATTACAAAATCAGTAAGGATTTTACGTTTCGAAGTGTGATCGGTTACGTACAGAGAGATCAGCTTGTTAATCAGTTTTCCGGTCCTGTTACGACGTTGGCAAGACAGAATAATGACCAGCCGGTTGTATTTTTAAGCAATTCTCAGTCCAGAAGAATTACGAATACCAATACCTTAAACTATAGACGGACTTTTGGAAATCATAAACTGGATCTGTTAGCAGGCCAGGAAACAGTAAGAACAGACGGAGAATCGATGTCGATCAATATCAAATGGTTCCCGAAATCAGCTTCGGCCCAGGAAGCATTTGCCAATACTCAACTGGCTTCTCCTCCATCAGGAATGGTTCAGGATGCTCCTAAAACAATGGGAGAAATAGATCGTCTAGCTTCATTTTTTGGAAGAGCAAACTATATTTACAAAAACAGATATATTGCAACGGTATCTATGAGAGCTGACGGTTCGAGTGTTTTTAAACCGGGAACCAATCAGTGGGGATATTTTCCGGCAGCTTCATTTGCATGGAAAATCAAGGAAGAAAATTTCCTGAAAGACAATAACAGCATTAATGAGCTGAAACTTCGTTTAGGATATGGAAAATCTGGAAACAACAGAATTGGAGCTTTTTTATATGATACCTTCTTTACTTCTTCTTCAGATTATGGATATGCTTTCGGAACGAGTGTAACTCCTGGTGCAACTACAGGAAATATTATGGCCAATCCCAATGTAACCTGGGAAACTGCCAATTCTTATAATGCAGGGTTAGATTTCGGATTCTTTAAAGGAAGACTTTACGGTACGCTTGATGTTTACAAAACCGATACTAAAGATCTTTTATTATTGGCTAAGATTCCTCAGACTTCAGGATATGAATATCAATATCAAAACTCAGGAAGTAGCGAAAATAAAGGGATAGAGCTTTCCCTGGGAAGTACGATCATCAATAAAGAAAATTTTTCATGGAAAATTGATGCCAATATCTCATCGAACAGAAATACCATTAAAAGCTTAGGAAGTAATGCTTCCGCAAGTTCCAATTACTACTACTACCCTTCCGGATGGCAGAACAACCTTTTCGATTTCCTCGTGCAGGTAGGTAAACCGGTAGGAACATATTGGGGATATGTAACGGCAGGAAGATATGAAGTGAGTGATTTCAACTATGACGCAACCACTCAAGCCTATACACTGAAAGCTGGAATTGCAAGTTCTGCAGCAGTTGCTAATGGCGCAAAAGCAGTACAGCCCGGAGATCTTAAACTGAAAGATCTTAACGGTGATGGGGTAATAGACAGCAAAGATATGACAGATCTTGGAAGTGCTCAGCCTAAGTTTTACGGAGGATTTACCCAGACATTCCGATATAAAAACTGGGATATGAGCCTTGTTTTTAACTTTTCTATAGGCAATAAGGTTTATAACGCCAACAAAGTAGAATATACCACTCAGTATTTGTATAAAGACAATAATATGCTGGCTGAAGTGGCAGACCGCTGGAGATGGTTTGATGATGCCGGAAATAAAGTAACAGATCCTGCCGCCCTTGCTGCTTTGAATGCCAACACTACGATGTGGACTCCTCCTGCAGGAGCCTATTTCCTACATTCTTATGCTATTGAAGACGGTTCTTTTTTAAGACTGAACAACCTTACCGTAGGATTCAGCCTGCCTAAAGGTTCTCTGGAAGCTATTGGTATCAGAAATCTTAGACTGTACGCTACCGTTAATAATTTATTTACCATTACAGGATATTCAGGGTTTGATCCGGAAGCCAATACGAGAAGAAATCCTCTGACACCAGGCGTTGATTATTCCGCTTACCCTAGAAGCAGATTTATATTATCAGGAATAGACATTACTTTCTAAAACAAATCTTATGAACAAAAATAAATTTTCAAGCCTTTTCTTATCTCTTGCGTGCGCAGTTACTCTGAACTCGTGCAGCGATTATCTGGAGGTAGAAAACCTTTCCAATACAGCAGAAAAACAACAGTTTGACTCTGCTCCCGATACTTTTGCCGCTCTTGTTGGGGTCTACAACAGCGCAATGGGCGACAATACCTACGGACAAAGAATGAACCTTATTCTTTCCCAATCAGGGGACGATTACAGAACTTCCGGAGATTACAATGCTAACGACAGAAGAGGAATAAGTTGTTTTGGAGCTGTTCCGACCAATACAGAGCTATTAAGACCTTTCCTCGATACATATACCGGCATTGAAAGAGCCAATCTCGTTATTAAAAATATTCCAATTTCACCTGTTTACCAAGTGGGATCTGCCGCTGATAAAAAACTAATGGATCGTTATCTTGGAGAAGCGTTGGCATTAAGAGCCCTATTTTACTATGATCTTATTAAAAACTGGGGTGATGTTCCTTTTCAGGATGTTCCTTCCGCAGATCTGCCTACCGTATATATTCCAAAAACAGATCGTGATGTCATCTATGATAAAATTTTGGATGATCTGGCAAAAGCGGCTACGTTAGTTCCATGGAAATCAGAAGGCGGGACCACTGCTCAAAGACTTTCAAAAGCAGCGGTAAAAGGTTTAAGAGCAAGAATTGCATTGGCCAGAGCAGGTTATTCTCTTCGCAGAAACCCACAATTGATGGTACAGGGCTCAAATCCTCAGAAATATTATCAGATCGCTTATGATGAATGTAAAGACATCATTACTTCCGGGCAGCATAAATTAAATCCTAGCTATGAAGGACTTTTCAGATCACTTCATACCAACAGTCAGGATACGACCAATGAAGTTATTTTTGCCATCGGAGCATTCGGAGGAAACTCAAGAACCGATTCTAAAATTGGGTATTACAACGGATTAAGACATGACGATTCCGATTGGAAGTCATCAGGAGGAATCAGTGCTATTCCTACCTACTTTTATGAATTCAGCAAATATGATTTGAGAAGAGATGTTAATATTGCTATTTTCAGAGTAAGTACTACGAAACAGGAAGATCTTCAGACCTCTATCAACTGGAATGATGGGAAATTCAGAAAATCATGGACCAGCATTACCGGAACTTCTCAGAATTTAGGAATCGATTGGCCTATGCTAAGATATGCCGACGTTTTATTAATGTTTGCTGAAGCAGATAATGAATTGCATGGTTCTCCTTCTCAGGATGCCGTGGATGCAGTAATGGCTGTAAGACAAAGAGCTTATGCAGGAAATCTGGGGCAGGTAGGAACCATTCCAACTTCCAAAAATGCATTCTTCAATTATGTTGTACAGGAAAGATTACTCGAATTCGGAGGCGAAGGATTAAGAAAATATGACCTGATCCGCTGGAATCTTTTGGAAACAAAAATCAACGAAACAAAACAGAAATTAACAGATTTCATGAACGGTACCGGAGCTTATGCCAACGTTCCTGAATATATTTTCTACAAAAAGCCAGCTTCAACTGTAATCAATTATGTTCCTACAAAAACAGCCCAGCAAAACGTACTGGATATGGATTTGTATACCAACGGAATTGCTAAAGCGGATGTTTTCTATAGTCCTAATCAAAGTGTTGCTACACCTTCAGGATATACAAAGATCAGCTGGAGATTGGCTATGACACAGCCTTACATCAGTGGAGATCCTGTGAAAAGTTATGCGCATTACTTCCAGCCCAACAAAAAGGAGCTTCTCCCTATAGCGCTGGATGTGATCAATTCAAATTATAATCTTACCCAGGATTACGGATATTAGACAGCTTAACATTCATATGAAACTACAGACTGTCTCCCAGCGAGATCGGTCTGTAGTTTATCAAAAAAACTTTCTATGAAACGCTTCTTATTTTTTAAAAATTTCAATCTGTTTTCTATTGTACTAATCGCTATATTGAGCCTTCTTTCTTTCAAAACTAATGATACAATCCTCATTGTTTCGAAAGACGGAAAAGGTAATTTTACAACAATACAACAAGCTATTGACGCTATTGAAAACCATTCTTCTACAAGAACCAAAATTTTCATTAAAGCCGGAGTGTATAAAGAAAAGATTATTGTTCCTGAAAATAAAGGTAGAATCTTATTAGAAGGTGAAAATCCTGAAAAAACGATCATCACTTTTGATGATTTTGCGTCCAAAAAAAATGCAGAGGGAAAAGAAATCGGAACTACGGGTTCATCTACCATTTTTATCTATTCCAATGATTTTACAGCAAAAAATATCTCCTTTGAAAACAGTTCCGGAAAAGTAGGTCAGGCGGTTGCTGTACTTACTTCAGGAGACAGAATTGTTTTTGAAAACTGCCGCTTTTTAGGCTATCAGGATACTTTATATTTAAAAGGAGTTCAGGATATGCAGGACAAAACAAAACCGTCCAGGAATTATTTTAAAAACTGTTATATAGAAGGAACAACAGATTATATCTTCGGAGCAGGAACCGCTGTTTTTGAAGACTGTATCATTTATTCCAAAGAAACAGCAAGTTACGTAACGGCTGCTTCTACTCCACAGGATAATGAATTTGGCTTTGTTTTTATCCGTTCAAAAATTACAGGAAATGCCAAGGAGCAGTCTGTATATCTCGGAAGACCGTGGAGACCTTTTGCGAAAACCGTTTATATAGATTGTGAGATCAATTCAACCATAAAACCGGAAGGATGGCACAACTGGAATAAACCTGATGCAGAAAAGACTACATTTTATGCTGAAAGCAATTCAAAAGGGCCGGGTGCAGCTATTAAACAGAGAGTTTCATGGTCACACCAACTCAGCAAAGAAGAAAGAAAAAAATATACAGCAGATTATATTCTTAAAGGTAATGACAACTGGAACATAAAGAAAAGCTTACCATAAATCATCTTTCAATTATGAAAAAGAACATCATCAAACCGCTCGCAATAGGAGTTTTAAACAGTATTTCTATGCTCATTAATGCGCAGGAAGTATTGAGCTTTCCTGGTGCTGAAGGTTTTGGAAGATTGACAACGGGCGGGCGTGGAGGAAAAGTGTATGAAGTAACCAACCTTAAAGATGATGGCTCCAGAGGTACTTTACGGTATGCTTTGGATCAGAAAGGTTCGCGATATATTATTTTTAAAACCGGAGGAACCATTGAACTTCAGTCTCCCTTAAAAATCAAAGAAGGAAATGTAACTATCGCAGGACAAACTGCTCCCGGAGGCGGTATTACGATTGCCAATTACGAAACTTTTGTAGGTGCAGATAATGTTATTATACGGTATGTGAGATTCAGAATGGGTGATCAGAAAAAATTTGAAGGTGATGCATTAGGAGCAAGATTTGTCAAAAACCTAATGGTAGATCATTGTTCAATGAGCTGGTCTACTGATGAAACCGTCTCTATTTATGCCAACGAAAACACAACCCTGCAATGGTGCATTATTGCAGAAAGTCTCAGAAATTCTTTTCATCAGAAAGGCGCCCATGGTTACGGAGGAATTGCAGGTGGTAAATCGGCCTCTTTTCACCACAATATCTATGCACATCACGACAGCAGAAATCCAAGATTGGGAGAATATGCAGGAAGTAAGTTTGCACTAACTGATCTTACTGATTTCAGGAACAATGTAATCTATAACTGGGGACACAACAGTATGTACGGAGGAGAAGGGATGAATGTAAACATTGTCAATAACTACTACAAACCCGGCCCGGCCACCTTAACCAGACAGAGAATTGTTGCTATTGATAAAAATGAAAATCCTGCAACAGAAGTTTACAACATCTGGGGGAAATATTATATTGATGGAAACGTTATGGAAGGGAATCCTGAAATAACAGAAAACAACTGGCCTGAAGGTGTTTTCAGCCAGATAAAATCTTCCTATAACCTCACTGAAAAAGACATAAATGGCATAAAGATCAGTAAACCTCATGATATTCAGAACAATACCAAAACACATTCTGCACAGGAAGCTTACGAAAAAACACTGATCTTCTCAGGAGCCAGCTTGATACGGGATGCTGTTGATCTTCATGTTTTAAAAGATATTAAAACCGGAAGTTTCACCTACACAGGATCCAAAGGAAGCAGAAACGGAATCATTGATTCCCAGAATGATGTTGGCGGATTTCCCCATTTACAACCTGGAAAACCTCTCCCCGATTCGGATCATGATGGAATGCCAGACGAATGGGAAATTAAAAATAATTTAAATCCTAAAATGGCCAACGCCACAGCACGGGATCTGGATAAAAAATACGACAATATCGAAATGTATCTGAATGATATTGTGAAAAATAT
Source organism: Chryseobacterium sp. JK1 (assembly GCF_050632815.1). Taxonomy (NCBI): domain Bacteria; kingdom Pseudomonadati; phylum Bacteroidota; class Flavobacteriia; order Flavobacteriales; family Weeksellaceae; genus Chryseobacterium; species Chryseobacterium sp. JK1. Next base: position 1,970,965 of record NZ_JBODRU010000001.1, read on the forward strand.
AACCGATGAACAACGCTAATAACCATGAAAACTTGTATTACAATCGGTAGACCCCATAATAAAAATAGTATGAAATTCAGTTTGTTTAAAATATGTATTGCAGGAGCCTTTATCAGTTCAACACTTTCGGCGCAGACTTCTGTAATAGAAACGATAAAGAAAAATCCTAAAGCTCCGTTCTCTTATGCAGAACTTTCCGTTAAACAAGGAGGAAAATGGGAAGGCAATCATTATATGGGCGGAGCTTTTCAAAACGTTCAGGAACTCACCCTTCCGGAATCTCACACCGATCATTCTTCTTATATCCGATACGAAGGTATTGGACTGGAAAACAACCAGATTGGCTACAGACTTTATCTGGACTGGAGAAATGCTACAGATATTTTTGGTAAAAAAGTAACAACACTTGTTTTGCCGGAAGTAGGACAAGACGGTTTTGAATCTTATCATCATGATGCTCCCTGGGGACAGGATATCTTAAAATCCGGCCGCAGCATAGGAATTGGCTCTTATGGCAGATATGATGAGCAGAACGATTATGTTGAAACCTTTAAGATCGTAAAAAGTACCACCGCAAAAGTAGTCAATGAAAAAGACCGTTCTTATGCCACCATCAATTATAAAGGATGGAAAACATGGGGAGAAGCTGTAGATCTACAGTCAAAACTAACCATTTTCCCAAAAGACCGCTTTGTAAAAGTAGATCTGAATCTGAGCAACACCCTTTCAGGTTTATGTACCGGAATTGTTGCCATTAAAAATATTCCGTTAAAACAGGGAATCAGCAAAAATAAAAAATGGGCTTATATTGCGACTTATGGGCAGCAGACCTTGGCCAAAAAAGAAGACAATCTGGGAATGGCTGTTTTCTACCCTATTGAAAATTTCGACAAGTATGTAAAAACAAAATCTACTCATACCGTTGTTTTCAAAAAGACAAAGAACGTATCCTATTACTTTTTGGGAGCCTGGTCTCAGGAACCCAACGGCCTGACCACTGAAGAATCTTTCTATCAGGATCTTGACCAAAAACTGGATATTCTCGATAAAAACAATCAACTTTAAAGTTTAAAATCATGAACTTTATCAACAACTCTATTAAAGTATATGCATTGGCTGCAGTGTGTTCGGGATTCTTTCTTTCCTGCGCTCAAAAACCTTTGCAATCCTCCGCATCAGAAATACAGTCAGAAGTAAAAGGAAAGATTTCAGCCCGACTTCCATGGTCACAAAGGATGCTTCTTTCCGAAATGAAACGTTTCCCACAGGCCTGGATGCTGGATTACAATAAAACCCCAAAATGGAGCTATCCAACTGCCATTGTACTGGAAGGTGCCGAAAAGCTATACGAAAAAACAGGTAATAAAGACTATTACAACTATATCACAACCTTTGGCGATACGATGGTAAAGGAAGACGGAACTATTGCTTCCTACGATCTTTCCAAGTACAATATCGATATGTTGAACTGTGGAAATGTTCTTCTTTATCTTTATCAGAAGGAGAAAAAAGAAAAGTACCTGAAAGCTTTACAAACCCTTCGTTCTCAGATAGACGGTCAGCCAAGAACCTCAGAAGGCGGATTCTGGCACAAGAAAATCTATCCCAACCAAATGTGGCTGGATGGCTTGTATATGGGAGAACCATTTTACGCACATTACACTCAGTATTTTACCAAAGGAGAAGCTGCCGATAAGGCGTTTAATGATATCATCAATCAGTTTGAGCTGATTCAAAAACACCTGTTAGACCCAAAAACAGGATTATTGTATCACGCCTGGGATGAAAGCAGAGAACAGCAATGGGCCAACAAAGAAACAGGACTTTCTCCCAATTTCTGGTCAAGAGCCATGGGCTGGTACGGAATGGCGATGGTAGATGTCTTGGATTATTTACCCAAAAATCATCCAGGAAGGGCTAAGTTACTTTCTTATTTAAAATCTTACTGCGATGCAATCATCAAAGTTCAGGATAACAAAACAGGGCTTTGGTATCAGGTTCTGGACAAAGGAGCAGAAAAAGGGAACTATCTGGAAGCTACAGGTTCATCAATGTTTGTGTACACAATGATCAAGTCTGTCAATAAAGGATATTTACCTAAATCATACAAAGCTTATGCAAAGAAAGGCTACGATGGAATCATCAAAAACTTAATTACAGTAGATGAGAACGGAGTCGTAAGCTTAAACAAATGTTGTGCTGTGGCAGGTTTAGGCGGAAATCCTTACAGAAGCGGATCTTATGAATATTACGTTAATGAGGAAGTGCGCTCCAACGACCCGAAAGGAACAGGACCTTTTATTCTGGCAAGTTTAGAATTTGAGAAATAATCCATGTCAAGGTTTTAAACCTTGACATGGATTGGGTAAAAAGGCCAAAACGACTTTAAAATAGCATTAGTTATATGAAGACAAAACATATTTTAAATATCCTTTCCATTACGGTATTTTCTATAGCTTCCACCTATCTTCAGGCACAGGAAAAAAACTATGTTTCGGAAGTATGGACTGCCGATCTGGGAGAAAACTACAGAAATCCCATTCTCTATGCAGACTATTCCGACCCTGATGTGATAAGAGTAGGCAATGATTACTATATGACTGCTTCCAGTTTCAATGAAGCTCCGGGACTGCCCATTCTTCATTCCAAAGATATGGTCAACTGGAAATTGATAAATTACGCCATCAGAGACGTTATTCCAACCGAACATTTCTCTGTTCCCAGAAGAGGAGACGGCGTGTGGGCTCCAAGCATCAGATTTCATAAAGGTGAATTTTACATTTACTGGGGAGATCCGGATTTCGGAATTTATATGGTAAAAACAAAAGACCCGTTGTCAAACTGGGAAAAACCCATACTGGTAATGGAAGGAAAAGGCTTAATCGATTCCTGTCCGTTTTGGGATGATGACGGAAATGCCTATCTGATTCATGGTTGGGCAGGGAGCCGGGCAGGAGTAAAAAGCATCCTTACCCTTAACCGAATGAATCCTGAAGGAACAAAAGTACTGGATAAAGGAATTCATGTCTTTGACGGCCATGATTCTCACCCCACGGTAGAAGGCCCTAAAATGTATAAAAGAAATGGCTATTACTACATTTTTGCCCCGGCAGGAGGTGTCGCAACAGGATGGCAGCTGGTTTTAAGATCAAAAAATATTGAAGGACCTTATGAAGAAAAAATTGTTCTGGAACAAGGCTCAACCTCCATCAATGGGCCTCATCAGGGAGCTTGGGTAGATACACCTTCCGGAGAAGATTGGTTCTATCATTTTCAGGATGTAGATGCAGGAGGAAGAATCGTTCATTTGCAGCCTGTGAAATGGGAAAAAGACTGGCCGGTAATAGGAATAGATAATAACAAGAATGGAATTGGAGAAACCGTTTCAACCTATAAAAAACCCAACGTTGGACAGTCCTACCCTATCATTACTCCTTCCGAAAGCGATGAGTTTGATGATAAAAAGATAGGATTGCAGTGGCAATGGAGTGCCAATGAAAATATAGTATGGTCTTCTAAACTTCCAGGGCAACAATTTTTAAGATTGTTTTCTATAAAAGTTCCTGAAGGAGAAAAAAACCTCTGGAATATCCCAAATTTGTTAACCCAAAAATTTCCAGCTCCGAATTTTGCAGCCTCTACAAAAGTAAAACTGACTCCCGAAGATGCCAAAGAAGGAAAAACCGCAGGATTATTAATTATGGGATTGGATCATCAATCGATCGTCATCACCAATAAACCGGACGGGTATTATCTGCAATTGAGAAAAGCCGAAAAAGGCGATAAGGGAGGAGAGGAAAAAATTGTATTTGAAACCAAATTAAAAAGCAACGAAGTCTATCTGAAAGTCAATGTAAATGAACCCAACGGACTATGTCAGTTCAGCTATAGTGAAAACGGAAAAAGTTTTATCAAAGCTGGTGATATTTTTCAGGCAAAACCGGGAAAATGGATTGGAGCAAAAGTTGGTCTTTACAGCATTAGTACATCAAAAGCTCCACGAGGTGGATACGCAGATTTTGACTGGTTCAGGATTACAAAGAAATAAATGATGTTGAAAAACACCAACACACTAAAACACTAGAATACAAATAATTAAAAGACAAAAAAAATCCATCTGTAATAAAATTGACCCCACTCAAATAGCTGGAAATCTTTGATTTTCTTGCGCCATAAAACAGTCTAAAAATTAAAAACCCTTTGCGCCTTTGCGATAACCAACAAAACAATCATGAAGCAAAGAATATATAAAATTACGTCATTATTATTCGGTATCATGCTGCTTACCGGATGTCACTCACAAGATAAAGCCCAAAAGGCAACTGTAAAACCAGACAAAAAAGTAACGCACATCTACCTCATTGGAGATTCCACAATGGCCGATTATACGGGGAATTATGATCCCGGAAAAGATTATATGAAAGTAAGATTCCCCATTACAGGTTGGGGACAGGTTTTTCAGCCTTTCTTTATGAAAGACAGTCTTTCCTCTCTGAAACCTGCTATTACAAGTGATTCTGTAGCAGTTATTGACAGGGCTCATGGTGGAAGAAGTACCCGTACATTTTTCCAGGAAGGAAGGTGGCGCTATGTATATGAAAACCTTCAGCCTAAAGACTATGTGATCATGCAGTTTGGGCATAATGACGGCTCAGAAAAACATCCTGAACGCTATGTCAATATTCAGGGATACAAAGAATTTGTAAGACTTTTTGTGACTCAGACAAGAGAAAAAGGAGGAAATCCCGTTATTGTAACACCCGTAGCAAGAAATTATCCCTGGAAGAACGGAAAACTTGAAAATGCACATGGTGAATACTGGCAGGCTCCCATTGATGTTGCCAAAGAAATGAATGTTCCTTATATCGATTTGAACAAGCTATCCATGGAATATTTTACCGCAAAAGGACAGGATTTCACGACTCAACATTATTTCATGAATCTGCCTGAGAATGTATATGAAGCCTATCCAAAAGGACAGAAAGATAATACCCATTTTCAGCCGGAAGGAGCAAAAGTGGTTGCATCGCTCGTTTATAAAGAATTTAAAAACTTAATTAAAACTCAAAAAAAATAACATGAAGAAGTCTCTTATGATTATCGGTTTTGCCGCAGTAATGATGTTTTCCGGGCATACATTTGCCCAGAATCTGGATATTTATAAAAACATTGAGTTTAGCATGCCTCAGGTAGCAGAAACTTCTTTTCCTGCCAATACTGTAAGCATCACACAATTTGGTGGAGTTTCCGGTGGAAATGTAAAAAATACACAAGCTTTCAAAAAAGCAATTGACGAACTCAGCAAAAAAGGAGGCGGAAAGCTGGTAGTCCCCAGAGGAATGTGGTTAACCGGGCCTATTGAACTGAAAAGCAATATCAATCTTCACACAGAAGAAGGGGCATTTATTATTTTCAGCAAAGATAAAAGTGATTATCCTTTGGTAGACGTCAGTTTCGAAGGATTGAATACGGTCCGCTGCCAGTCTCCTATTTCCGCAAAAAATGCTACCAATATTGCCATTACAGGAAAAGGTGTCATTGACGGAAGCGGAGACGCTTGGAGAGCCATCAAAAAAAGTAAAGTTGCAGAATCTGAATGGAAAGAAATCATCAAATCCGGAGGAATACTATCTTCTGACGGCAAAAACTGGTATCCGTCAGAAAGCTATAAAAAAGGATTGGAAAGCAGCTCAAGCTTTAATGTTCCTGATAAAATATCCAAAGATGAACTGGCCAGTGTGAAAGACTTTCTGCGTCCGGTGATGGTAAGTCTGGTAGGTTGTGACAAAGTGTTGTTAGATGGTCCTACTTTCCAGAATTCCCCGGCGTGGAATCTACATCCGCTCATGTGTTCCAATGTGATTTTAAGAAATCTGACCGTAAGAAACCCGTGGTTCTCGCAAAATGGAGACGGTGTCGATCTGGAATCCTGCAAAAATGTGCTGATTCATGATAATACTTTCGATGTTGGAGATGATGCTATCTGTATCAAATCAGGGAAAAATGAAGACGGAAGAAAAAGAGGAATGCCTACAGAAAATGTCATCATTAAAAATAATATCGTATATCATGGTCACGGAGGATTTGTCGTAGGAAGTGAAATGTCTGGTGGAGCGAGAAACATCCATGTCTCCGACTGTACTTTTATCGGAACAGATATCGGCCTTCGTTTTAAAACCACTCGTGGAAGAGGAGGTATTGTTGAAAATATCTATATCAAAAATATTGATATGATTAATATTCCCACACAAACCATCGGGTTCAATATGTTTTATGAAGGTGCTTCCCCGGTTTTAGAGGACGGACAGAAACAGGAAGGAAACAAAACTCCTGAAAAAGTATATCCAGTTACAGAAGAAACCCCGATTTTCAGAAATATTTACTTTAAAAACATCAACGCAGTCAACTCTTACGAAGCGATTACCTTATTCGGTTTAGCAGAAATGAACCTGAAGAATATCGTTATTGAAGATTCAAAGTTTGATACCAAAAAAGCATTGACCATTGTAGATGCAGACGGCATTCAATTAAAAAATGTAACCCTGAAATATTCTGAAGGTATAGGAGCAACGGTTTATAACAGTAAAAACATCAATCTTTCTACTGTAAAATTTGAAACATCCAATAAACCTTATATCAAGGTTTTAGGAAACAAAACAGGCGCTGTGCTATTGCCAAAAGAAGTAACGGTAGATAAAACGGCCTTTTCTATCGGTAATGAAGTTGCTAAAAATACAGTAAAATAAAAACAATTCCTCAAGCGAATGATTTTTAATAAAAGACATACTTATATTTCTATTTTCTTCGTAGGGACGATGGCATTCGGGCAAACTAGCAGACCGAATGCTTCTCCTTACACCAACGAAGGTACTTTTGAAAAACTAAAGAAAAAGCATCCATTCATTACCCCTATTGATCGTCCGGTTCCACAAAATATAGGAATAGACAAGGATGTAGAATATGTTGATATCAATGGTATCGCATTAAAAGCAGATGTCTACTCCCCTCTTGATCCTTCAAAAAAATATCCAGGAATTGCAATGGTTCACGGTGGAGGATGGATCTCCGGAAGCAAAGAAAATGAGAAATACATGGCGATGGAACTCGCTTCCAAAGGTTTTGTAGTGATCGCTATTGGTTATCGTTTAGCGGATGCAGCAAAATACCCCGCTGGGGTTGAAGACATTGAAACCGGTATTGAATGGCTGAGAAAAAACCATCATAAATACTCTTTAGACAAAAAGAAAATAGCTGTATTAGGAGAGTCTGCCGGAGCACAGATCGCAACATTGGTAGGCGTTAAAGCCAAAAACAAAATAAAAGCCATCATTAATGTAGATGGAATTGTTTCTTTTATACATCCGGAAGCCGAAGAAAGCACTTACGCGTCCTATTGGCTGGGTGGTGACAGAGATACAAATTTAAAAAACTGGACAGAAGCTTCCCCTTTGGAATATATTGATAAAAATACACCTCCTACCCTTTTCATCAACAGTTCTCAACCGAGGTTTCATGCAGGAAGAGACGATATGATGAAAAAACTGAAAGCTTATCATATTCCAACAGAGTTTCATGAAATTAAAGACTCTCCGCATTCCTTCTGGTCGGCCGAGCCATGGTTTACAGAAACATTGAATTATACTGTTAAATTTTTAAACAAAATTTTAAGATAAAGCTTACCTAATTTCATGAAAAAAACACTCTTACTTCTCTTTATTTCAATAACCCAATTTTTATGGGCGACAAATGAGCCTTATATTAAAATAAAGGTTGCTCAGGATGGCAGCGGTGATTTCACCACTATTCAGAAAGCCATCAATTCTGTAAGAGATCTGGGGCCTTCAGAAGCGTTAATTCTGATTAAATCCGGAACTTATCATGAAAAAATAGTCATTCCTTCTTCCAAACACAAAATTACACTGGAAGGCGAAAATAAAGACAACACCATCATTACCAACAATGATTTCTCTGGAAAATCTGATTCTTTCAATGAAAAAATGACTACGTTCAACTCCTATACGGTTTTGGTGATGGGCGATGATATTACCATCCGCAATCTGACCGTTCAGAACAGCTCATGCAATGAAGGTCAGGCCGTTTCACTTCATGTAGAAGGAGATCGCTTTGTGATGAAAAATTCTGCCATCTTAGGTTGCCAGGACACGCTTTACTCTGCAACCAATCACAGCAGACAATATTTTGAAAACTGCTTTATAGAAGGAACTACCGACTTTATTTTCGGGCAGGCAACTGCTGTTTTTAAAAACTGCATCATTAAAAGTTTAGCAGATTCCTACATCACGGCTTCAGCCACTGAAGCTGACAAAAAATATGGGCTTGTATTTTTGGACTGTCAACTGATCGCTAAAGAAGGGATTACCAAAGTTTATCTCGGAAGACCCTGGAGGCCTTATGCGAAGACCGTTTTCATCAATACAGACATGGGAAAACATATTATTGCAGAAGGTTGGAATCCCTGGAAGGGAGATCAGATGTTTCCTGATAAAGAAAAAACCGCTTATTATGCCGAATATGGAAGTAAAGGTGAAGGAGGAAATACCTCAAAAAGAGCTGAATGGTCTCATCAGCTGACAAAAAACGATCTCAAAAACTACACCCTAGAGAAAATATTTAACTGGATTCCAGACTATTAAACCATAGAGCAAACACGTAAAGTTTTGGTTCTGCAAATAATCAACAACGACCTACATCCGATCGAAATAGGAATATGGAGCGTTAAAAAAATTAATGCTGTGAACGTTAAAAAAATTCTACTGTCTGAGTGCGACAACAATAATGAACCGAAGAACAAGCACTCAATCCGCACGAGTTTTAGAATTTTTAGAGAACAGAATTAATTTTTAGCCGAAGATTCCAGGTCTTGAACTTTTGGTTCTTTAGTTTTAAGACAAAAGAACTTAATAAATAAATTAAAATGAATAAAAGCAATACAACCCGATCAGTTGGCAAATATCGAATAACGACCTACATCCGATCGACATAGGAATATGGAGCGTTAAAAAAATGAATTCTGTGAACGGTAAAAAATTCTACTGTCTGAGTGCGACAACAATAATGAACCGAAGAACAAGCACTCAATCCGCACGAGTTTTAGAATTTTTAGAGAACAGAATTAATTTTTAGCGGAAGAGTCCAGGTCTTGAACTTTTGATTCTTTTGTTTTAAGACAAAAGAACTTAATAAATAAATTAAAATGAATAAGAAACTTACCCTACTTTTTTTCTTTCTGTCCATCATGGCATTAGCACAAAAGCCAACCTTATTCCTGATCGGAGATTCAACCATGGCTAATAAAGAAAATCCCGACAAAAACCCCGAACATGGCTGGGGGCAGCTACTTCCCTCCCTTTTAACAACAGGAATAAATATTCAAAACCATGCAACCAATGGACGAAGTTCCAAAAGCTTCAGAACGGAAGGAAGATGGGGCAAAGTGATGAGCCAGCTTAGAAAAGGAGATTTTGTGATCATTCAGTTTGGGCATAATGATCAGAAAGTTAACGATTCAGCCCGCTTTACCAATCCTTTTACTCAATACAGAGCCAATCTTGAAAGATACGTTAATGAAGCAAGGTCTAAAGGAGCAATTCCTATTCTGATGACTCCTATTGTCAGAAGAAATTTTAATGAGAACGGTGTTTTGGTGGATACTCATAAAGACTATCCTCTGGTAGTAAGAATGGTTGCTAACGATCTTAAGGTTCCTTTCGTTGATTTACAGCTACAGACAGAACAGCTGGAGATTTCCTACGGTCCGGAAAATTCAAAAAAACTTCATCTTCACTATAAAAAAGGAGATGATCCTTATTATCCGGATGGAAAAGATGACGACACTCATTTGTCAAAGCTGGGAGCGGAATCTATTGCAAAATTGGTGGTAACTTCTTTGAAAACCATGAAAACCGGGCTGGAAAAATACATGAAGTAAAACAATTATTCACGATATAGAACTTCAATAAAAAATACAATGAATTTTAAAAAGGAACTTTTCTTCGATGGGAATTCTGATTGGGAAGATTTAGGAAATGGAGTTTCCAGGCAGTTTGTGGGGTACAACTCTCAGGTTATGATGGTGATTGTGCGTTTTGAAAAAGATGCAGTCGGGGCTTTGCATCAGCATTTTCATTCCCAGATCACTTATGTTGCTTCAGGGAAATTTGAAGTAACGGTAGATGAGGAAACAAAAATTTTGCAGGAAGGCGACGGATTTTTTGCCCAACCCAATATTTTTCACGGAGTAAAGTGTCTTGAGGAAGGAAAGTTGATTGATTCTTTTACCCCATTCAGAGAGGATTTTATTTCATAGAAATAAAAGATTTTAGAGTTTAAAATCAAAGCTCGTAATACTATCAAACCCGAGATTTTCAAACCTTGGTTATAGTATTGAAAATTTGTTTTTCTATTCATTTTCCCCGTCAAATCTCTTTTGTTTTTACTATCGTTTTGACATTATAGAAACCAACTATATTAATTTTTAAATAAATAATAAAATGCAACCGATTGATCATTTTAAATATTCAATATTATAATTATATAAATATTAATATGTTAAAATATAAAATATTTTACTATTAACTTTATAATTTTACACATGAACAAATCACAAAATATAAACTATGAAAACAACGTTCAAGGCTACCTTCCTTACAGTAGCTCTAAGTTCAGCCTTTGCTTTAACAGGATGTGGCCACGAAGAACTTAGCAATGATCTTGCAGAGCAGGAAACAAGTATTAAAAATTCTCTGGCACAAAAAATTATTCCTTTAGCGGATTGTGTTGCACCGGGATGGGCTTCTCAAAATGGCGGAACTACCGGTGGTGGAACGGCTGCAGAAACAACAGTTTCCACCTATGCACAGTTAAAGGCAGCTATTGAAAACACTTCGGTAAAAGTGATCAAAGTGACCGGAACCATTACGATTACTACTCGTCTCTCTTTCCAGGATCAAACCGGAAAAACCCTATATGGAGCTCCAGGGGCAAAGCTTGTTTCCACAGACCAAACAAAAGACGGATCAGGAATTATCAATATCAAAAGATGTAACAATATCATCATCCGAAACCTTATTTTTGAAGGACCGGGAGCTTATGATACAGATGGCTGGGACAACGCTATTCTTGACGATTGCCGAAATGTATGGATTGACCATTGTGAATTTAGAGATGGAGTTGACGGAAATTTTGATTTCAAAAACAAATCCGACTACATTACCGTATCCTACACAAAATTCCATTATCTGAAAGCTCCCAAACCAGGAGGTTCAGGAGGAACAGATGATCACAGATTCTCAAATCTTATCGGATCAAGTGATACTGCTACAGCAGATGCAGGAAAACTCAACATCACTTTTGTACGTTGCTGGTGGGCACCGGGATGTAGAGAGCGTATGCCTAGAGTAAGATTTGGGAAAATTCATATCCTGAACAGTTATTTCAACAGTTCTGTAAGTAATAAATGTATTGCTGCAGGGGTTCAGGCTAATATTTTGGTAGAGAGAAATGTTTTTGAAAACGTGAAAGAACCTATCAACCTGATGAGCGGGTTCACCGCCGTTACCCAAACAGGAAGCAGCTTTATCAATGTTACCGGAAACACTGCAGGAAGCGGAACAGCCTTCACTCCACCGTATAGCATTGCTAAGTTAAACGTGGGCGATGTAAAAGCGGATGTAACGGCCAACGCAGGAGCAACATTGGGCGGAAATGTCTGCGATGCTTTTTAACAGAAAACTTTAATAATAATAGTAGGAATAGAAGGAGGGTATCTCAGCAATGAGGTGCTCTCTTTTCTATTTTTAAAAACTTACAATATAGAATGATCATATTTTGAGTAATAGATTTTGGCTAAAGCCAATGGAAAAGGACAAAAATGAAAGAATGGGCTAAAGCCCATTTCTATTGAATATTTATAGGAATATTTAATTTTTAGTGATTAATACCCTCTAAGATCAGACCTTTTATACAAGCTCTAACATAAAAACTCCTGTATCCAAGGCTAAAAAATAGCCGAAATCTTTGATTCTGTTGCGCCTTACATTATACATAAAGAATAAAAAACTTTGCGCCTTTGCGATTCTCCAACAAAAAAACAAGTTGGAAAATCGCAAAGACGCAATATTTTATATTAAAAACAGCTCAAAGATGCAAAGATTTTATCTCCAATAAAATTGAACACTGTATAAAATAAGTTACCACAAATAATAAGAAATTATTCTATGATTCTATTCTTTTCCAACCACTTCGGATACTCTTTCGCAATAAGTTTTTCAGCAAAATCCCCAAACCAGTTGTAGCCGTTTCTTCTTTCTTCTGAAACTTCGTTATAATTATACTTTATACTTCCATCACGATCTCCGAACAGCGGTCTGTTGGTATGAATATCATAAAATCTCGCCCAGATTACCGAATTTTTATCCTCTGCAAGAACCCGTACTGACTTTCCGTTCTGTTTGACTACATTGTAACTGTAGCCTTCAATTTTGTTATGTTTGAACCATTGTACCGCAGATTTTACAGATTTTTCAATTTCCGGAGTTAAAGGCTGAAGCATTAAAAACCTTATCACACCTACAGATTCTGCGGTTGCCAATGAGATCGGTTCAAAAGCTCTTGCCTTGTCAGGCTGTAGAGTAATTTCATGATACTGATCTGCCCAGATAGAAGGATCTCCTTTCTGAAGCACCTGCGTTTTTAAAATGCATTTGATCCCTTTCTGAACCGCTATTTTTGATTTTTCCTTTAATAAAGGGGAAACCACATCAAAGTTATTCTTTCCTTCCGCAGTGTTATAAAGAACAGTCAAAGCATTGATCATTGCATTATCATTGTATGTCACCTGCTTTCTGTACAGTCCTGTGTTTGGATAATATTGAGGGAAACCACCATTCTCATACTGCATCAGAAGCAGATAACTGATACCTCTTTCTGCAGCTTTTAAGTATTCCGGATTTTTTGTGGTGGAATAGGCTTTAATCAATCCATTGATTTCTCTGGAAGTGGCATTATTATCAATGGTTGCATGATCATCTCCCGTAGATTTTATCTTTCTTAGAAGACTTTTGTCGATCGGAAGATTATAATTGACGGTTGACTTATCTTCAAGCTGTTTTCCCCAGCCTCCATTGGGAAGTTGATACATCAGCATTTTCTCCGCTAATGTATCCTTTACCTGCGCTGAAAAACTAACTGCGATCAACCCTAATGTGAATGTGTATATTTTTAGATTCATGTTTATTATTTAGAAATTAAATTTTAAAAGAACGTTTTATCTGCCACAACTAATCCTCTCCGACAAGATAACGCTCCTACTCTCCTACCTTTACCTGTAACGGCTTGTCAATACGCCTCGCCTGCTTCTGAAGGATCTTTTCCCAATCTTTCTGGGTTTGAACCTGACCACTTTTCTGCCACGCAAATCCCGCATAATAAGTGAGTGTTTTACGAGGTCGGGTTATGACGTATAAATTGCTTTCATCAGGAACATGAGAAGTAAAAGCGATTGATTTTTCAACTATTTTCGGGTCTACAACAATTCCTTCACCAACAAAGGCATCATCTATTTTTTCCCAGTGAAGGTAATAGCCTTGTTGATCATTCAGCTGTGTTTGTCCTTCGTTTTTATGCAGTGTAATTCCAATTGTATAGTTGGGAACCGGTTTTTCTGATTCAAAAGTGGATTCAAATTTTGAAAAATTAGACCCAAGATCTAAGGAAATTCTTTTGGTTTCTTTCACTCCATACTCACTCCACGGATGATAAGTAAGTTCAAAAACAGTTCTCAAAGGGCCTTCAGCAATGGTTCTGGAGTGTACAAAGTTTTGTGAGACCTGCAATTTATTATCTGCCCAGATTCCTATTCCTCCTGTTCCGCGGCTGTTTCCTACATGATAGGGATCGTAACCTTCTCCTCTTGTATCTTTGTGGTAGTACATTGGATCTGTGAGATATCCTTTATACCATTTATTGATAACAGGCTGATCGGTTCTTTTCAGCCAGATATCGACTCCGCTTGAAAGGGTGCTGCTTTTTATTCCCTGCAATGCTTCCTGCTGTCCTTTCGGACCATATACCCTGAAGGCAATTTTATCATTTTCCCAGGCATAATCGTCTACTCTTTCCGGGACAAGCCTTGAATAGGTTGAAACATTACTTTCCGGAATTTTAGAATTTCCATCTGTTATAATGACGTATGTATTTGTTTTTTTAGCATCGATATGTACCTGAAAGAGTAATTCTTCACTTATCCCGTCCCCGTCATAGTCTATCCATTGAATCGGAAGTAATTTTCCACTTGAATCCTTAATTCTAAGTTCCTTTTCACTGTGTTTAGATAAAAAGGACTGTAATTGAGTAGCCTGAATAGTCACCACTTCAGTTCTTGAAAAATCTAAAGGATTGGTCACCTTAGCGTATTGCTGAGCTGATAAAAAGCCCGAACTAATGCAACCGATTGCACAAATTAATCCAATAAAGCTTGTTTTTGTTATCAACATAATTTTATTCAATGAGTTAATGTTCCAAAAATATAAATAATTTGGCAATAAATCGTCGATGATGAATGAAGTTATTCAAACTTTTCATTTTTCTGTTGACAAGTCTCAAATACATTTGGTTTTCATCAATTATTCCGCGTTTTATACGTTGACGTTTGACTGATTATATTGATTTTGAAATGAGATCCGCCATGATTTTTGGATGATGGTTAATAAAAAAGTGATTCCCTTCTAAATGATAGTATTCCAATTTTCCTTCGGTATAGTTTTTCCAGTTGCCAATCTGAGAGGCTGCAGGTTCTTCGGTTCCCATAACAGCGATAAGAGGGGACTTGATTTTATCTTTCATATCATGATTAATCAAAGAATCAAGCACTTTAAAATCAGCTCTGAGGATAGGTTCATTGTATCGGAAAAGCTCTTCGTTTTCTATAAAACCTTCCGGTATTCCTCCTATATTAAGGAGTCTTTGGATAAAATCTTTCTCAGACAGCTCATGAGCCGATTGAAAAACCTCAGATCGCCTGACATGAGGCTCGGGAACTCCACTTACAATGAGACGGGCCGGACTTTTCTTCGCTTTTTCCAGACGGTAGGTAATCCAATATCCTAAAATAGCTCCAAGGCTGTGGCCGTAGATAACATCCTGATCAGGCTCTATTTCTGAACTGATCTGACGGTAAAAATCTCCCATGGCATCAAAGAAAGATCCTAAAAGTGGTTCTTTAATACGCTTTCCCCTTCCGGGAAGCTCCAGAGGCCTTACTTCAAAGTCTTTGAGATAAGGCATCATCAATTGATAAGAATAACGGTTTCCTCCTACAAAAGGCAGCATAAATAAACGTTTTTTCCGTTCCGATTGTAAAGATGACGGTTGTTTTGATTCCCGTTTTTTCTGGTGTACATTATGATCTGCCTGAATATCTGCTGCCATTTTTGTCAAAAAGTGCCCTCCTATTTCATCAAAACGGTCTACTCCTTTATTAATGAGCCATGAAACAGAATCTGTCCATAGAACAGGATTACAGATCTGGCTGCTGAGAATTTCAGCAATGTGTCCTTGTACATAGGGTTCTGCGCTCGTATTGGCAATCACTGGAATCTGCATAGAAGAAAAACTAAATTGTTCCAAAAAAGAAGCAAATTTCTCTGAAGCTCCAATCATATATCTTGAATGAAAGGCTGCACTTACATTCAGCTGAATTGTTTTTATTCCGGCTTTCTCAAAGGACTGAACAGCCTTTATTATCGTATCCACCGGACCTGCAATAACGGTCTGCATGGGAGTATTAAAATTGGCAATATCAATATCAGTATATCCCTCTTGTTTCAGGATGTGTTGTATGTTCTGAATATCTGTTCCCAAGATGACAGCCATTCCGCCTCCTTCGGCTTCTGCCATCAGCTCTCCTCTTTTTTTAACCAGTCTTACACCGGTTTCAAAATCGAAAACTCCGGAAGACAGCAGTGCATTATATTCCCCTAAGCTATGGCCGATCAGGTAATCTGGAGATCCGTATTCTTTTATTTTCTCTTTATATTTCAATGCATTGACGATAAAAAGAGCAGGCTGTGTAAACTGAGTCAGGTTCAATTTTTTATCAACATCTTCTAAGCACAGTTTACGGAGGTCATATTCTAAAATTTCAGATGCAGCCGATGTTTCTGCCGGATACAGATCAAAAACATCTTTCCCCATTCCTTTGAACTGAGATCCCTGTCCGGGGAACATGATAGTCTTCATAATAATATTAATTAAAAACTTTATTCTATTATATTGAGTTCTGACCAGTAAAATTAGAACTCATGTTCTATTCATAGCCATTCTATTGAGAAACTCCCACTGTTATTTCCTCTTCAATAAATCCTGCCAGTGCTTCAATCGTGGTATACTCATACAGAATATTGAAATCAATCTTTATTTCCAGTGCTGTATTGATGTTTCTGATCAGTTCAAATCCGGAGACGGAATCCAGCCCGAATTCAAAAAAATCAGTTTCAGGATCCAATTCCTCTATAGACTTGTTGATGGTCTTTGATATAATTGCCACGAGTTTAGTTTTTGTTTCTTCTTTTGAATTTCCATTGATGCTAGAAAAATCATCTTTTTTCTGTTCAGAAGGCCAATATCTTTTTCTTTCAAACGGATAGGTAGGCAGTTTGATTTTTTGGGGAAGACTGTCTTTGTATAACTTCCTCCAGTCAAACCTCATCCCAAGACTCCACAAACTGGCAAGTTGTCGGTAGGCGGAGCTTTTTAATAATCCGAGTTTGGTATTTTCATCAAAGGTTTCATTCAGCATTTTTAAGGAAGCTTTTCCCTGAACTGTATTTCCATTGAATTCACTGGTTCCGTTTTCCAGATAATCAGCTATTTGTATTGTAAGATGGCCCAGATTTTCTGCAATCCAGGAAACACGCTCTTCCAGATGTTCCCGTCCTATCTGGAGGGTATAGGCAATGGAATGCAGCTTTTCTGAAGGGTTGCGCTGAATGTGTTCGTAAAGTTTTCGGGCATATTCTTTCAGTCTTTCTTTATTTTTTGCAGATAAAAGAATCACGGCAGGGTGTGTAGTATCGTATTGAGCTCCCAGCTGAGGATATTCTTCAATAATAACATGGGCATTGGAACCTCCGAATCCAAAACTGCTGACTCCTGCTATTCTGGAAAGTTCAGAATCATGTTTCCAGGGCTTGGTATCCTGCAGAAGGTAAAATGGACTTTCTTTAATGTGAAGGTAAGGATTAGGGCGGACCAGATGAGGATTTCCGGGAAGTATTTTATGGTGCATGGCCATCAGTACTTTAATCACTCCGGCAACTCCTGATGCTGATTCGGCATGTCCTATATTGGCTTTAATGCTACCGATGCCACAAAAAGCCGGTTCCGGTTGATTGATATTTTTTTCTTCGAATAAGTGCTTAAAAGCATTTTTCAGGGCTTCTATTTCTATCGGATCACCTAATGGTGTTCCGGTACCATGGGCTTCAATGAGACTTACTCGTGATGGATCAATTCCTGCATTGCGGTAAGCCTGAACCAATAAATCTTTCTGAGCTTTTGGATTAGGAGCGGTTAAAGAACTGGCTCTTCCGCCATGGTTTTCTTCACTTCCCCTGATGAGCCCGTAAATCCGGTCTCCGTCTTTTTGAGCCTGATGCAGAGATTTTAGAATAATCACTCCAACGCCTTCGGAACGTACATAGCCATCTGCCCTTTCATCAAAAGACCAGCATCGGCCTGTCTCGCTCAGCATTCCGCCGTTGCTTATCATCAGTGTAGTTTCCGGGATGAGAGTCGCATTCACTCCTCCTGCAATCGCCATTATACATTCTTTGGACCTGATTGCCTCAGCCGCTCTGTGGATGGCAATAAGTGCGCTTGAACAAGCCGTTTTCACAGGTTCACTGGGGCCACGCAGATCCAGCAGATAAGAAATTCTATTGGCAAGAATAGTGTCTGAATTTACAACCGTATAAGCATGCTTTGACAGTTCAGGGTATCTGCGGAGCATCAGGGCATAGTCGTTGTTCATTACTCCGATATATACTCCTGTTTCACTGCCTTTTAACTGAGATGGGGTTATTCCTGCGTCTTCTAATGCGGTATAAACCGTTTCAAGGGTTATACGCTGCTGGGGATCCATGATTTCTGCTTCTTTGGGATTGATATTAAAATAATCGGCATCAAATTGGTCTATATTATTAATAAACCCACCCCATTTGGCTTTGGTCTTATCCAGAGCTTCGCCTGTTTTTCCATAGTATTTTTTCCAGTCCCATCTTTCTTCCGGTATTTCTGATATGGCATCCCGGTTATTTTTTATGATCTCCCAAAGTTCATCTACATTATCTGCCCCGGGAAAACGCCCTGCCATGCCTATTATAGCGACTACATAGTCGTCTTTTGGATCATCTTCCGGGATTTTACTTTCAGAAATTCCGGGATCAACTGCTTGGATGTATAATGAATCGTGTGTAGACTGAGATAAGTTCTGAACAGGTGTTTTTCCATGTTTATCGATTATTTTTTGGTGATGAACGTCGCATAAGAAATCTGCCATATCACTTATGGTAAGAAAATTATAAAAAATACTGGAAGGTTCATCAATGTTATAATATTCATTCAGATCATTGGTGAATTTTACCAGAAGATAGGAGGAGAATCCATAGTTTCTTAATTCCGATTCAGGGCTTAATTCTTCTTTATCATAGTTCAAAATACTACAAACCAAAGAAATAAGATAGTCTTCTGTTTTCTTTTTTATCCAAACCATATCCACCGCAGGTGCTTTTTCCTGGAATGAGGCATCTGCTGTTTTCTCTTCTTTCCATTCAAATTCTTTATTTCCATACACAGCCACTCCCTGATCTATATTGTAAAATAATAAAGTCTCTACTGCGGAAATTCCTTCTGAAGAAGGCATAGGCAGCATTCCCCATTTTTTTTCCAATATCTGGGCAGCAGCGTCATCAATATGCATTCCTCCATCTTTCCATAGCGGCCAGTTGACACTGATGGATCTTCCGGATCTGTTTCCTGTTCTAACCTTTTCATTTCTATCGGCAGCAAAGGCGTCCATCCATGAGTTTGCGGAAGCATAATCTGCCTGGCCGATATTTCCGGCAATCGCTGCTAAAGAGGAAAATAGAATAAAGAAGTCGAGTTTTTCATTCTGTGTTGCCTGATCCAGATTCTGCGTCCCTTGAATTTTAGGAGCAAAGACTTTATTGATTTCTTCCCATGTTTTATTGACAATATAACTGTCCTGGATAACTCCTGCTCCATGAATAACCCCGGTTATTTTTCCGAACCGGTCTTTTATTCTCCGGATAAGGCTTTCTGTTTCAGTTCCGCTTGAAACATCACAGGTGAAATAATGTATATTCGGTCTGGAAGTAGTTATTTTTTCTTCCGGTGTTCTTCCAGTAATAATGATCTGAACATCCTCGGTATGAGCGAGGTATTCTGAGAATATTTTTCCAATTCCCCCTGCACCGCCGGTAATCAGATAGACTCCTCCGGGCCGGGCAATGGAAGTTGAGTGATCATGATGATTTATAGGAATCAGTTTTTTAATCCATCTTTCATTTTTGATAATTTTCACTTCCACCTCATCGCATCCTGTTTCACGTTCAATATTTTGTATAAGATGATAGCCGTTTTCTCCTGCCGTCCATTGATCTGCTCCTATTATAACACCTGAGAAATAGGGATTTTCTAAATGCATTGTTTTCAAGAGTCCTGACAAATAAGAGTAGGTCTGAGATTCTTCATTATGGTAAATGATGAGTACTTTTCCTTTTTTTATCTTTTTAATTTCATTTAAAATAAATATGAAAAAGGCTTCTGTATCGGCTTCAGGGATTAAGATAACCTCGGCGGATACGTTCTGTTTAAGAATGGTTGCCCACCCTTCAGTTTTTGAACCGCATAAAAAGATATGACTGAATTTCTTATTTTTATTTTCATTAAATTCTACAGGGGAAAGCTCCCATTTATAATTGTATAACCGGGTTCTGATATTGTTTTGCTGTTCCGTGCTGGCCATTGTTTTTTCTTTAAAAGATTCTTCGTTTCCCGTTAATTGGGATGGATAACTGATGGTTTGATCTATTGAAATGTCTTCCTTCAACATTAAAGTATCCGGATTTTGATTCTGATCCTGTTTTTTTACTCCCTGAAACCAATGCCGTTTTCTGTAAAAAGGATAAGAAGGAAGACTTATCTTAACCGGAAATCCCTGAGGATAGACTCTTTTCCAGTCTATATGAAATTTATTAACCCATGCCTGAGCCAATACTTCCAGATCATGATGATGCAAAGCTGCTGAAACCTGAGCTTCATTATAATGTTCTGTTGTTTTAAATATACCCTGCTTTTTCCCTTCTAAATAGTTTTCAAGCATCACCCGTAATGAATTCTGATCTTCAGCAATGAAGGCGATTCTTTCTTCCATAGACTCTCTCCCGGTCTGTAAGGTGAAAGCGATATTATAAAAATGGTCTTCCGGATTTTGCTGTATGTGAAAGAGTAAGTCTTCTGCCCGTTTATACAGGCGGTCTTTATCTTTCGCGGAAAGAGGAATAATCATTTTTCCAAGTTCCGGCTGTTTGTTGGCTTTGTTTTGAGGATATTCTTCCAGGATAATATGTGCGTTGACGCCTCCAAAACCAAAACTGCTTACTCCTGCTATTCTTGGAAGATTGTTTTTCGTAATCCAGGGTTGGGTTTGTTTTAAAAGATAAAAAGGACTTCCATCCAGTCTAAGATTTGGATTGGCCGTTTTCAGCATCGGGTTTCCTGGCAGTATTTTATACTTCATGGCTAATAAAACTTTAATAATCCCTGCCATCCCTGCCGCAGATTCTAAATGACCAATATTTGACTTTACTGAACCTATGGCACAGTTTGGAGCAGATGGATTTTCCTTTTCCCAATCTTTATAAAGGGTATCAAATGCCATTTTAAGTCCTTCAATTTCTATGGGATCCCCTAAAGGAGTTCCTGTTCCGTGTGCTTCTATATAAGTAACGGAATCCGGATCTATCTCTGCCGCTCTGTAAGCTTTTAGCAGAAGATCACGTTGTGCTAAAGGATTGGGAGAAGTCAGTGTATTGGCTCTTCCACCGTGATTTTCTGCGGTACCCCGGATCAGGGCATAGATATGATCATTATCTTTCCGGGCCTGGCCTAATGTTTTTAAAATGACCACTCCCACGCCTTCCGATCTTATATAACCATCCGCTGAGGCATCAAATGATCTGCAGTTCCCTCCTTCGCTCAACATTCCGGCATTGCTTGCAGAGAGCGTTGTATCTGAGGAAAGCAATGCATTTACTCCACCTGCTATGGCCATTTTGCAACGGCCTTTACGAATGCTTTCTACGGCCCTGCGAATCGCAATAAGAGAACTGGAGCAGGCGGTGTCAATAGGTTCGCTGGGACCATGTATATCCAGTAAGTAAGAAATTCTGTTTGCCAGAATAGAATGGATGGTTCCGCTGGCAACCTGCCCCTGGATGCACACGTCTTCATAATCATGAAACAGCTTTGCATAATCGTTACTGAAAGCGCCTACAAATACTCCTGTATCTGATCCTTTGAGTGCTGACGGAACAATACCGCCATCTTCCAGTGCTGCATAGACTGCTTCTATAAAAATTCTCTGCTGAGGATCCATTAATGCTGCTTCTGCAGGAGAAATTCCAAAAAATAAAGCATCAAATTTATCTATATCGGAAATAAAACCACCCCATTTGGTTTTTGTCTTATTAGGCTCAATGGAAGGATCTCCATATATTTCCTTCCAATCCCAGCGGTCCGGAGGTACTTCTGTGATCATATTTTTTTCGTCCTTTATTTTCTCCCAGAAATCATTTACATTTTCACATCCGGGGAAACGGCCTGAAATTCCAACAATAGCAATAAGATCATCTGAATAGTCTTTACCTTTTTCAGAATGATGTTCTCCAGGAGCCTGATCTGCTTCGAAAAGACTTTCTGTAATGTCCTGATCGCCTTTCTGAAATTCATTGGGATGGTTTTCTTCCAGAAAGTCTGTCAGTTCATCTATGGTCGAATAACTGTAAAACAGAGCTGGAGTAAGGGTTACTTTATAAAAGGTATTAATCTTGTCTGCCAGAAGGATCAGCATTCCGGAATCAAAACCATAATTCATCAGATCTTCACCTGCCTTAATGTTTTCTTTTTCAAATTTCACAATATCTGCCACAAATTCACGGATGGTATCTACAGTAAGATCTCTTGTCGGTTTTTGTTGGGAAGGCAATATTTTTTTTTCTATGAAAGTATTTTCATGTTTTGGGACAGGAATATGATTGATTTTTTGCTGGATAGCTGACAGAACAAATTCCTTAATAGAACATAGTACAGTACCTGATGCTGAAATAACATCAATATCAAAGGTTGAAATTTTTTCACCGACATTCTGATTGTTTTTTCTGACATGGGTATACACCGTTTCTTCCAGATCTTCATAAAAAGTAATTTCTCCCAGTTGAAAAGGGACCATAAGCATAGATTCTCCATTGGCAATTCTTCCTCCTGTACAGCATTGTAATACTGAATCCAGCAGGCCTATCTTCCATTTCATTTCTGAAGTATCAGACAAAGAAATTTTCCCCAACATTTCAGATTCATTATAAAATAATTTTTCAATCCCTCTAAAATCATGACCATAGTCAAAGCCTACCTTTGAAAAGGATTCATAACAGGTCTCTTTGCTCCAGAAATGAACGAATCTGTTGATTAGATCCTGCAAATTGATCTTTCCGGCAGGTTTTTGTTGTCCCAGGCTTACGATTCCTTTTGATTTCAGAGTATTTCCATTATTTCCGGATACGATTTCATAATCAATACGGTTTTCATAAGGTTTCAGCTTAATTGTAACTTCTTCTCCGGGATGTATAGGAGCTATCCAGTTACTATTTTTTATTTCATATACTTTTTTATCCTGGCTCAATTCTGTTGCCGCTCTTATCATTTCAAGATAGGCTACACCGGGAAGAATTAGGATTCCATTCACCTTGTGTCCGGAAAAGAAAAATTCGCTGCCCGTAAAGCTACTGGTAAACTGCTGGCCAGAAAAGCCGGAGGTATTATGATGCACCAGCGGGTGCAGCTGAGTTATTTCATTTTTCTCAGCTTCTTTAGCCCAATAGGTATCTTTTGCAAAAGGATATCCGGGAAGACTTATTTTTGATGGGGTATTTCCTGTGTACAGAAGGTTCCAGTCTATTGGTACATCGTTCATCCACAATTTTGCCAGCTGAAGCCAATTTCTTTCCGATATTGCCTGAGATCGTATTTCATCATTAATCTCAATATCCAGACTGACTTCCTGCGGATTGTGATCCTCTGCCAGTTTTCTGCTCAATTCTGTAATACTGCCGGCAATAATATACCTTTTTTCGTTCATATGATTCCTCCCGGTCTGGAGGGTAAAAGCGATATCATGAAGATTGATATCAGGGGAAGAATCTATATGTTTTTTAAGATTTCCAGCAGTTTCTTTAAGTCTTTCTTTATTTTGTGCGGATAAGAGAATGAGAGCGGGACCTTCTGATTGATAAGGTTCTTTGGGTACCGTATATTCTTCCAAAATAGCAAAAACATTAGTTCCGCTGAATCCGAAGCTGCTCACTGTTCCTCTTCTCGGTGTCTGTCCGTTCTCTATCCATGGTTCAAGGACTGTTTGTACTTTAAAAGGACTTTCTGTAAGATTAATGAGAGAATTCGGGGAATGAAAATTAAGACTGGGTACCAATGCTTTATGCTTTAGAGACAAAATCATCTTGACAACTCCGGATACTCCTGCTGCCATGATAGAATGACCTAAATTGGTTTTAACGCTTCCCAAGCTGCAAAAGTTTTTTTTCGGGGTACAAGCTTTGAATACCTTATCCAGGGCTTCAAACTCTACAGGATCACCAAGCCGGGTTCCCGTACCATGGGCTTCTACATTTCCTATGGTTTCGGGATTAATCTGATATTTTTCAAATGCTTCCCTCATTAATTTTTGTTGGGCAAGACCACTGGGTGCTGTAATTCCATTTGTAGAACCGTCCTGATTGGTATAGGTTCCTTTGATAACGGCATGAATCCGGTCTCCGTCTCTTTCTGCATCTTTGAGCCGTTTCAGAATGAGTACTCCCGCAGCTTCGCCCGGCACGAAACCGTTAGCCCTTTCATCAAATGTATAGCATTGCCCGTCAGGAGACAGCATTTTGGCTCTGGAAGCTCTGTTATAAAAAAAATGTCTTGATGAAATCCAGATTCCTCCCGCAATCGCCATGTCACTTTCTCCTGATTTTAAGCTGCTGCAGGCAAGATGAATAGTCGTCAAAGAACTTGAACACGCTGTATCTACTGCTACTGCCGGGCCTTTTGTATCAAGAAAATAAGAGATTCTT
Organism: Chryseobacterium sp. JK1; assembly: GCF_050632815.1. Taxonomy (NCBI): domain Bacteria; kingdom Pseudomonadati; phylum Bacteroidota; class Flavobacteriia; order Flavobacteriales; family Weeksellaceae; genus Chryseobacterium; species Chryseobacterium sp. JK1. Next base: position 1,995,414 of record NZ_JBODRU010000001.1, read on the forward strand.
GCAGGAAGAATAGCGGGATCATTTCCCCACCAGGAAGAAGCTACTTCCGACTCCTGACCTATATAATCACTCTGTGCTGACGTTGCGAATACGCCACATCTTAAGGATTTAAGAGATTCCGGCTGTACACCTGCATCTTCTAAAGCCCGCCAGCTTTCTTCTAAAAAAATTCTGTGCTGGGGATCCATGACCTCTGCATCTCTGCCTGAAATTCTGAAAAAAGAAGGATCAAACTGATCAATATTCCGCAGAAATGATCCCCATTTAGAATACGTTTTCCATGCATCTTTTTTATCTGCCGAAAAGAATTTATCGGTACTCCATCTTGCAGGTGGAACTTCTTCTATCAGACTTTTACCTTCTTTTAAAACAGTCCAGAATTCATCTATATTCTCTGCGGATCCGAATCTGCCGCTCATTCCTATAACGGCTATAGGTTCTTCATACACATCTTTGTTTTCATTACTTTTATTTTCCCTTGAGAAATCGCGTTGAGGGCTAAGGCTTCCTGTTTCTGAAATCCTCTTTGCTACTTCCGCCGCTAAAGCAGAAACTGTCGGGAAGCTAAAGAAATCCGGAATTGTTATGGTAACAGAATAGATTTCATTGATCTGTTCTATATATTGATTGATCAGCAATCCCCGTAATCCATATTCTGAAAAAGGAGAATCTTCGTGAATTTCTGACAATGATTTATTAACGATTTCAGCTGCTGTTTTTTTCAAAACTGCTTTTATTTCATGATAAGCTGAGCGATTATTATCCATTTTGTTTTCATTTAAGAGGTTAGAATATATTTTGCCTATGAAGACAGGAAACCACACCTCTACACATTGTAAAAGTGAACCAATAAGCGTAAATGATTATTTAAGTGATATCCTTTAAAAATTGAATAATAGGTTCAGGAGCTGAACAATAGTTTATAGATCCGGCTATGGAGCTGAGAAAAATATCAGTTAAGTATAAAGTGGGAGTTTTCATATTTCTACATTTGGTGATGTAAATATAGGTAAAATATTAAAAACCAGATCATAACTATTTATCCTTGACAATTATTTAATAAAGATATTTAAACAATTTTGCTTATACTTTTAAAGAAGGAAAGGTAAAATATGTTGGATGGCTAAAAAACAAATGAGACTAAAATTTCCGTAATGGGAATATAATATAGGTACAGAGCAGCCTTTATACTATCAATTTAAGCACTAATATGCATATAAACAATACATAATATTCCGTTTACCAGAACCAGTTGATGACTATATTCATCTAATTTCTGAATCCTTTTGTAAACAAATTATTCCTTAACCCAGATGCGAATTAAGGAATAAAAATTGAAAACCGGGTTATTTATTTCCCCAGTGAATATTCTTCCTGTACTATTGAGATAAGGTTGTCTGAATGTATATTTCTTGAGAAAATAGGGTAATGAAACCTGTCTAATTTATTAAGAATATTGATAAGACTCATTTTTTCGTTATAGGAAAGGTTTCCTGCTACAATATTAGTCGCCTGGCGAATCTTTTTCATCTGGTGCTCCAATGCCAGCAATCCTGCTTCTGAGATGCAAATCAGCTTGCTTCGTTTATCAATGTCTGATTCGCTTTGTTCAATCCAGCCTTGGCGCAATAATCGGGCAATAATGAGCATTCCTACAGGTTTATCATGAATATTTTTTTTGATCAGTTCCATTTTAGTCATTTGGCCAAACGCTTTAAGGTTGATCAGATAAATAAAGTCTTCCTGAGTAGAAAATTCGGAATTGGAAATGGCTGATTTCGAATAGGTTTTTGCATATCGGTTGAGATGCACCAATAGTGTATTGATGGCGCTTTCAGCAGTTCTGCCGTTTTCTTTGCCTTCCCAGTAGGGCTCCTCCAGGCTATCATCTTCTGTAACGTCCTCCTGATCAACGATCCATGTTTTAAAACCCTGAATGTCTATAGTATAAGAATCCGGGTGGGTATGTGCCTCTGTTTCAAACTGTTCCAACAGGGTCATAAAGTCTTTGACAAGAGTGTAATTCATTGCAATAAAATAGTTTACAAATGTACTTTTTTTTAAAAATGATCGTTGATTCATCAGATACTTACGATCAAAAGTTCCGAATATTCTATCGTAGTGAAAAAGTATTATACAAGATAGAACTGATTCAGTTTTTCTTCACACAATGTTCTGATCACATGAATCCAGCGGTCTTCATCATTTAAGCATGGGATATAGTTAAAACTTTCACCACCAGCTTCTAAAAACTGTTCTTTTCCTTCCACAGAAATCTCTTCCAGGGTTTCAAGACAGTCGGAAACAAAGGCCGGACAAACAACAGCCAGGTTTTTAACGCCTTTGCCTGGAACTGTTTCCAGGGTATGATCTGTATAAGGTTCAATCCATTTGTCTTTTCCTAATCTCGATTGAAAAGAAACAATTACTTTTTCTTTGGGTAATCCAAGCTTCTTGATCACATTTTCTGTGGTGTTAAAGCATTGATGACGGTAGCAAAACGCATGACTCGGATTGGTTTCTCTGGAGCAGCAATCGTTCATATTACAGGTTTTAGTAGGATCTGTCTTATAAATATGGCGCTCAGGAACTCCGTGATAAGAAAACATCAAAGCATCAAAACTTTCAGGAAGCTTTTCACGGATGCTTTCCGCTAAACAATTGATATAAATATCACGATGATAGAAAGGTTGAATATAATTGATACTGATCTCCGGAAATTTTTTCTTTCGGACTTCTTCTGCTTTTTCAATAACGGTTTCAGTGGTGCTCATTGCATACTGTGGGTAAAGCGGAAAAAGAACGATTTCGGAAACACCTTTCTCCACCAGATTTCTGATTCCTGTTTCGATGCTGGGCTCAGCGTATCTCATTCCTATTTCTACGGGAATGTCAACGGTCTTTTGAAGTTTTTGCTGTATCTTTTTGGTGATAACGATTAAGGGAGAACCTTCATCTGTCCATACTGTTTTGTAAGCTTCTGCAGATTTCTTCGGTCTTGTTTTCAGAATAATCCCCTGAACCAATAGTGCCCGGAAAAACCATCGATAATCGATTACTTTTTCATCCATAAGGAACTCATCCAGATATTCCTTTACATCATTCACCGCCGTAGATCTTGGTGATCCAAGATTGATTAATAAAATTCCTTTTTTAGCCAATGTTCCTTTATTTTATATTAGTAATATGGTTTTATTTTACGAGGCATTTATTCCGCCAATGCTTCTTTATAAGCTTTCAAAGCTCGTTCTCTGGCTTTTGCATGTTCTACAATCGGTTCTTCTTTATAGTTTTCCGGAAGCCATTTTTTGATATATTTCAAATCTTTATCAAACTTTTTTGTCTGTTCATAAGGATTGAATATTCTGAAATATGGAGCAGCATCACAGCCACTTCCTGCAGCCCACTGCCAGTTGCCGTTATTGGCGGCAAGGTCATAATCGAGCAATTTTTCTGCAAAATACGCTTCCCCCCAACGCCAGTCGATCAGGAGATGTTTGGTGAGAAAACTCGCGGTAATCATTCTTACTCTGTTGTGCATAAAGCCTGTTTGATTCAGTTCTCTCATTCCAGCATCTACAATGGGATAACCTGTTCTTCCTTCGCACCAGGCGTTAAATTCATCTTCATTGTTTCTCCATTTAATATGTTCATATTTCTTTTTAAAACAATGGGTTACCACCGCTGGAAAGTGAAACAGGATCTGCATAAAAAATTCTCTCCATATCAGTTCATTAAGCCATGTTTCGTTATGATCGGCAGCATATTTTACACATTTTCTGACGGAAACGGTTCCAAAACGGAGTGCAATTCCCAAGTGGGTTGTATGGTTCATTGCCGGGAAATCCCTGTATTTATCGTAGTCTGCAATAATTTTAGCATTCAGTTCCGGTTTTTTAAACTCAATATCTGTTTTTTCAAATCCAATTTCAGCCAGTGATAGAATGTCTGCAGGCTGGTGAGGAAAAAAATGAGTCATATCCACTTCAACACTTTTAAGATCCTTCTTATTTTCCTTCCACTTTTTGGAATAAGGTGTAAATACAGTGTACGGAGATTGATCGCTTTTCAGCACCTCATCTTTACTCCATATAACCTGATCTTTAAACTGTTTAAAATGAATGTGGTGTTTTGAAAGAAACTTTTCCACTGCATGATCTCTTTTTATGGCCTGAGGTTCGTAATCTTCGTTAGAAAAAACAGTGTTAACTGTAAAATCCTTTATAAGATTTTCAAAAATCTCTTCCGGTTCCCCGTGAAATACATGAAGATGGCTGCCATGTTTCTGCAATTCACTGTTCATTTCCTGTAATGCCTGATGAATATAATCTACCCTCCTATCATACTTATTGTGAAGCTGGTTGAGAATCCCCGTATCAAAAATAAATAGGGGAATTACCTTTAATCCCGCATTCAGGGCATGATAAAGGCCGATATTATCCTCCAGTCGTAAATCTCTTCTAAACCAAAATATGTTGATGTCATTCATTTTTTACCAGTTGTGCTATTAGTTTGAAGGATGACGACAGCCTTCCTATTAAAACAAACTAAAATTTAGAATACAAATATACTATTAATAACAAAATAAAGGCTACAAATAAACTTTATTTTATCATTGCTACGGTATAGAATTTGTAAAAAATTATAATAAGGAATTTAAAAACACGGCTATGGATGATAAAGAACCCGATATTTTACACCTGGCACGAGATAAACAGATGATTGATGACTATTTCCGCCTTATTGTAAAGAATGAGCTTGATCTCAATATGAATTTCAGCAATGAATATATTATTACCAAAAATATTGTTTCGAAAAAGCTCATTCTGGTAAAAACATTTTCGGAGAGTATACAGATTAACTCCCCTTTGTATTTTTTGTTGAATGCTCTGATTCATAAGATCAACATGGGTATTTTAAGGAGAAGCGAGATGATGGAAGCCCTGAAAGCTTTCAAAGAACACTAAATCAAAAGATGTAGTATGCAAAAGGCTGCCTCAAAAATAAATGAGACAGCCTTTTGTATGTTTAGCTATTAGCTTAAAATCTGCAGGTTTCTTACACCTGCTCTTTCATATGCTTGGCTACCATGTCCTCCAGATCTTCCAGATTAAAAGGTTTTGAAACATAATCATCTGCCTGGGCTTCGGCTGCCAATGCAACAATATCATTGTTGGCTGTTACATAGATCACCGGGATATGCTTAAATTCTTCGCTGCTTTTCAAAAGTTTTGTCGCTTCCACTCCGCCGATTTTTGGAATCCAATTGTCCATCAAAATAACATCCGGCTGATAGTCTGCCACTTTTTCAAGAATGTCATGGGATGTTTCTGAGATTTTAACGTCATAGCCGTTTTCTTCAAAAATTATCGTGACTACTTCAAGAATAGCAGTATCATCATCAAAGATTAAAATTTTCTTCTTACTCATATTATTTAGATTATTTTATTTAGATATATTATAATTGATTTATAAGATTTGCTAAATTACTAGGTTTAATGATTAAATCATAATTAATTTCTTCCACAGCATGTCTAGGCATATAATCGACTTCTGCAGTTTCGGGATCCTGAATCCAGACCAGACCGTTGTTTTTCTTAATATATGCCAGTCCTTCCACTCCATCTGCATTGGCTCCCGACAGCAATATGCCTATCATTTTTTCGCCATAGATTTCGGCCGCAGATTTAAAGGTGACATCAATGGAAGGCCTTGAATAATTCATCTTTTCGGAACTGTCGAGTGACAGATTTTTTTTATTTTCAAACAACAGATGATAGTCGGCCGGAACGATATATATCTTTCCGTTCTGAAGTTCTGTTTTATCTTCAATCTCAATGACGGGCAAGTGGGTAAACTGCTGTAATAACGTCTGCAGAATATTAGTAGCCTGCGCCTTTCTATGAATGACCAGCAACACCGGAATACTGATGTCATCATCCAGATTTTTTACCATCTCAATGATTACCTGCAAGCTTCCTGCTGATCCGCCAATGATTATAATTTCTGTTTCTTTTTGTGTTTTCATGGGGGAGCAGTTTAATGATGATCCAGCTTCTTCCAGATTTTCTGATCTTCAATCTGATGATAATTTCTGTCGATGGTAGAGAATTTCAAAGTTTCCTTGGCACCTAAAGCAAGAAAGCCCAAATTTTCAAGGCTGTTATCAAAAAGTTTGAAAACCTTTTCCTGCAATTCACGGTCAAAATAGATCAAAACATTTCGACAGATAATGAGCTGAAAACTGTTAAAAGAACTGTCTGAAACCAGATTATGCGTTGATAAGATGAGTTTTTCCTGTAAGCTTTTATCAAATTTCACACTATCATAATTGGCGGTGTAATAATCTGAGAAGTCCTTTGTTCCTCCGGATTGAATATAGTTTTCGGAATAGAGCTTCATCTGCTGCAAAGGAAAAACCCCTGCTCTGGCGGTTTCGAGAACTGAGGGATTCAGATCTGTACCATAGATCAGAGATTTATGATAGAGACCTGCTTCTTTCAGCAAGATGGCTACAGAATAGATTTCTTCTCCTGTAGAACAGCCGGCAATCCAGATCCTGATCAACGGATAAGTACCCAATTGAGGCAGTATCTTTTCTCTTAAGGTTTTAAAAAAGACAGGGTCTCTAAACATTTCTGTGACGTTTACGGTCACTTCTTCTACAAAACGCTTTAAATATTCATGATCATTGATAATGGTATATCTTAGTTCTGCAAAGCTTGTAAATCTGTCTAAGAGGCAGATACGGTTTACCCGCCTCTTAAAAGAAGCCCGGCTGTATCCTGAAAAATCATAGCCATACATTTCATGGACATCGTTGATCAGATACTCTATTTCTTCGTCTTTAACAATACTCGGTTCCAGCATTTACGTGAGTTTTTCAATAGCCTTTATTAACAGATCTACATCAATCGGTTTTGAAACATAGTCTCTTGCTCCTGCCTGTATACATTTCTGTCGATCTTCCGGCATCGCCTGTGCTGTTACGGCAATAACAGGAACTTCTTTGATTTCCGGAGTGTTCGTTATAATTCTTACTGCTTCATAACCATCCATTCCTGGCATCATCATATCCATCAAAACGACAGAAAACTGTTGTCCAGATTTCAACATTTCAATCGCTTCCTGAGCCATTGTACAGCTTTCTATAAGATATCCGCGGGATTTTAAAGTCAGCTTCAGTGCAAATATATTACGTGGATCATCATCCACAATTAAGATTTTCTTATTCATCAGAATTTTATCTGTTTAACTTTCATATAACCAAACTCGGAGCAGTGATAACAACTGATCGATATCAACAGGTTTTGAGATATAGTCAGAAGCTCCTGCCGTAATGCATTTCTCCCTTTCTCCTATCATTGATTTTGCAGTAATCGCAATAATAGGCAATTTTGTAAATGCAGGCATTTTTCTGATCTCTTTTATAGTTTCATAGCCATCCATCTCCGGCATCATCATATCCATCAAAACAACATCTATATCCGGGTTTTGTTTGATCTGCTGAAGAGAATGCTTCCCATCCATTGCCACAATAACCTCTACTTTATATTTTTCCAAAGCTTTGGTTAGGGAAAAGATGTTGCGTACATCATCATCGGTGATCAGTACCTTTTTCCCGCTTAGAACTTCGGTGAGGGAGCCCAGTACTCTGTTGGTGTTATTTTCAAGGAAATTGTTTTTTTCTTCTACTAGATGCAGGAACAATCCAACCTCATCCAAAATTCTCTGGTAGGAATGCGCTGTTTTTACCACAATAGAATCTGCATACTGCTTTATTTTCAATTCTTCTTCTTTGGACAGGTTCTGTTCGGTAAAGATGATAATCGGAAGGTTTTCCAGTCCTTCATGGCTCTTTATAGATTCAATGACGTGGTATTCGTCACCTTTCAGGTTTCCGATATCGAGAATTACACATTCTACACCTTCAGAAGTAAGTGCTTTAACACTGTCTTCAACGTTGTGTTCTACGGAAAGAGAAATGTTGAAATTACTGAGGAAATAGGATAACGCACTGGCGTGCTTGGCATTTTCTTCAACAATCAACACTTTTTGAGGTCCTTTTTTCAGGGCTTCTTCAATTTTACCGAAAACATCGGTCATTTTATCCAATGCTACCGGTTTATTGATAAAATCTACAGCTCCTCTCATCAGACTTTCTTTCTTAAGATGAAGCACAGACATCATATGAACAGGAATGTTTTTGGTTCCTGGATTAGATTTAAGATCATCCATTACTTCCCAGCCATCTTTCACAGGAAGCTGAACATCAAGCAATATAGCATGTGGATGATATTTCTGTGCTGCTGAGAGACCATGATCTCCCCTCACAACTACAATTCCTTTATAATTCTGCTTATGGGCGTATTTCAGAAGGGCTTTTGCAAAGTTGGTATCATCTTCTATAATCAGAATGACTTTATCTCCGTCTTTGATATTCTCTCTGTCATCTGCTACTTCTTCTGGAATTTCCAAATGGTTCAGCAAAACAGGTTCAGTTTCTCCTTCATCCAGAATGCTTTTAATTTCTTCAACATCTTCACGGATAATTTCCACCAGATCCTGATCGGTTTCATTGTGAGGAATTTCAGCAACGGCGTAAACCGGTATAATAAAGCTGAATTCACTTCCTTTACTAATTTCACTCTTCAGGATTAATTCTCCACCCAGAAGTTTGGCAATTTCGCGGCTTATAGAAAGTCCCAGCCCCGTTCCGCCAAATTTTCTTTTGGTAGATCCGTCTGCCTGCTGAAACGCCTCAAAGATAATTTTCTGTTTATCTTCTGCAATTCCCACTCCGGTATCTTTTACAGAAAAGACTATGAAATCCGGTTTATCGGAATGTTTTCTGATATGAAGGGCAATGCTTCCTTCTTTGGTAAATTTTAAGGCATTAGACAATAAGTTTCTTAGCACCTGATCGATTCTAAGACGATCACTTTCAATAACATGCTGTACCTCTGTATCTATTTGAATATTGAATTGAAGGGCTTTTTCCTGAAATACCGGATTGAACAGGCTTTTTAAATCTTTTACCACCTCTTCAATGACAACCTCCTGGTATTCAAGAGTCATTTTCCCGGATTCTATTTTGGCAAGATCAAGGATTTCGTCAATAAGGGTAAGCAAGCTTGTACCCGAACTTTGAATTACCTTGGCAGATTCCACCTGATCTTCGTTAAGATTTTCATCCGGATTTTCGGCCATCAATCTTGAAAGAAGAAGAATAGAGTTTAGTGGCGTTCGCAATTCATGGGACATATTAGCAAGGAACTCAGATTTGTATTTTGTACTTAAAGCAAGTTCTTCTACTTTTTTCTGAATTTCGTTGTTTCTTTCAGCGATCAGGTGATTTTTTTCTTCTAATAGTCTTGATCGTTCTTCCAATTCGGCGTTGGCCTGCATCAGTTCTTCCTGCTGTACTTTCAATTCTTCTTCTGAGGCCTGAAGTTTCTGCGTTTGTGCTTCCAGCTCTGTGTTCAGATTTTCAAGTTCTGAATGCTGAACCTGCAGTTCTTCAGATTGTGCCTGTGTTTCTTCCAGTAGCTGCTGTTCTTTTTCCCGTCCTTTAGCAGCACTCAGAGCAATGCCTATATTGATGCAGCATTCTGAGAAATAGCTGACTCTGTCTTCATCAAAATTAGATGTGGAGCCTAGCTCCAGCACTCCAATTGGGTGACCGTCTGCAAAAATAGGAATTAAAAGGATTCCATAAATTTTAATGGTGCTGCTGGCAAAAGTAACTACAAAATCATCCTCATGGAGGTTATTATAAACCTGGGTCTTAGCATTAAGAAAGGCCTGACCTACCATGCCTTCTCCCGGTTCGAAAGTTTTTTTCATATTTCCTTCCAAACCAAAAGCTCTGTTGAGTTTCAAAATTCCTTCGTCATACAGATAAAGGGAACCGTTGATGCATTTTCCGTAATCAGTCAGCTGATGAAGTGCTTTTTTAGAAACTTCCTCCACAGATTTATTGCCTACCAGGGATTCATTCAGTAACGCAAGCCCCTTTTGGCGCCAATCGCTTTTATTTATTTTATCGAAAGAGATTTTAAGGGATTCCGTCATATGGTTGAGAGAGTCTACCAAATCTCCAAGATCATCTTCTGAATTGTCTACAGCTTTTTCACTGTAATCACCATTAGCTACTCTATTGGCAATTTTCTGAATAGCGCTTACTCTTCTGGACGTTTCCTGATCTTTCTGTTTCAGCATTTTCTCAAGCTTATCTCTTCTGATAAGATCGGCCCTCATTTTAATATAGAAAAAGATAGTCACTACCACTGCCGCTATGGCTGAAAAGAGAATAAATAAAACAGTTGTACCAGAAGAACGGTTAAGGTCTCTATTTTTAATCTCCAGCTGGCTTTCTTCGTAACGTACAAAATCTGTTACAATCTTTCGGCATTCGTCCATATAGCTTTTACCGGTGACAATCTGCTGCTGAGTCATGATAATTCCCTTTCTCCTGTCCTCAACAAGGTGCTGCAGATTGTTCATCACCTGATTGACACTTTTTTTCAGCTCTGTCAGTCTTTCGAGCTGGTTTTTATCCTGTAAGTCTAAAGACTCTGCCTGTATGAGCGCTTTTGGATATTCTCTCAATCCTCTTTTGTAAGGTTCAAGAAAATCTTCTCTTCCAGTCAGCTGATATCCTCTGTTTCCTGTTTCTGCATCTAATAAAGCTACCAGAACATCTTTTACAGCGGTCACAGAACGTCTGCTTTTTGAAAGGCTTTCCCTATGATTCATCTGATTCTGAATACTCCAATAAGAAGCTATTGAACTGGCAATTAAAATCAAAAGTGAAAGGCCTACTCCAATCTGGAGGTTTTGTATAATTTTTTTAGGCATAAAAAATTAATTTAAAGGTAAAGTGAAATAAAAGGTAGATCCTTCATCTACAATACTGGAAACCCCTACAGTCCCGTGATGCTGCTTGATGATTTCTGAGCAGATAAACAGACCTATACCCATTCCCTGAAACTGCAGTGAGGATTCTTCTACCCTATAAAATTTCTTGAATACTGCATCCTGTTTAAAGTCAGGAATACCAATTCCAAAATCGGTAACGTTCACTCTGACTTCCTGAGCTTCTTCGTCCACAAATGTGGTAACAATCACCTGGTTATTATGAGGAGAATATTTGATCGCATTCGTCAGGAAGTTGATCAACACCTGTTCTATACGAATTTCATCCAACGGAATCAATATATCAGGTTTATTACCATGTCGATCAATTCTTACTTTATTTTCGTGAGTCTGTAAAATAGTTTCTACTGCGTTACTGATGACTTTTTCAAGATTAACGGGTTTTTTACTGATCTTCAATTTACCATTCTCGATTTTAGAAACATCCAACAAATCGGTAATCAGGGTATTCAATTTCTCGATCTGATCCTGCACTTTCGTTACAAAGCCCGCTTCTGCACTCTCTTTATCGAGTTTCAATTTCCTGTCTAACAACTGAATATAAGCTTTAATACTCGTTAAAGGGGTTTTCAATTCATGGCTGGCGATGCTTAAAAACTCGTCTTTTTCTTTTTCAGCTTTCTTTTGTCCATCAATATCTGTAAAGGTTCCTACCCAGTTTTTAACGATTCCCTCATCAAATACAGGAGTTACCCGAAGTAAATGATAGCAGTAATCTTCTGAATCAATACTTTTTATTCTGATCTCCAATTCTAAAGCTTTTCTTCTTTTTCTGGCTCTTTCAAATTCTTCTTCAATATCAGGATCATCGGGATGCGTTTCCGGGAAGTTTTGCTCAGATTCAGAATATTGATACCATTTGCCGTTCACAAAATCTACAATTCCATGTTCATTGGCGGTGAACGCAATCTGAGGTAAAGATTCAAGCATCAGATGGAAATGGTCAATCTGAGATTTCATAGTAACCTGTGATTCGCGTCTTCCTTTCACCTCCAGTTCCAGATTTTGCTGCGTTTTCTTCATGGCTACATTTTGCTCCTGAAGATTGTAAAAGGTTTTCACCTTAAGCAAAAGGATCTCGGGATCTACCGGCTTAGTCACGTAATCTTTAGCCCCTGAAGCATAGCCTCTTGTAATAAATTTTTTATCGGTATTAACAGCGGATAAAAATATAATGGGAACTTCTTTTGTTTTACTGTAATCTGCAAGGGTTTCCGCCACTTCAAAACCATCCATATCAGGCATTTGAACATCCAAAATAATTAAGGCATAATCATTTTTCAGTGCTTTACCAAGAGCCTCTTCACCAGACCCTGCTGTATCCACATTGAAATCCTTAGATTGAAGTAACTTTTGCAGTGAATAAAGGTTACTTTGGTTGTCATCAACAATTAAAATCATAGAAGTTAAAATCAATAATTAATTATACTTACTTTAGGCTCAAAAATACTCACAATATTTCAAAAAACGGCACTTTTTAAAGATTATGACCAGATAATTCGTACCACATTTTTAAACACAAAAATCTGATGAGAGATTGAGCTTTACAGGAAACTAAAAATGAGCTTTATAAGAAAATTATTTTCTTATTTCTTTCCTATTTTTGTATTCAACAATTGGCAGTAGAAACAGAAAGGATTCACAATCCAAACTTATCCTCATCATTTAATTGACTTATTAAAACAATCAGGAATGAAACAGCAAGAAGATTTATATGGTCTACAACGCACCTGTTATTCAAAAAGTACAAAGGCTGGTGAACAATTTATTAAGGAACATGGTATTTCGTTCATTGTTTCAGGTGAAATGGAAGCGTATGACGGAAATACCAAATATTTATACCGAAAAGGTGATGTCGTATTGTATCGAAAAAATGCATTGATACGGTTTGTAAAATACCCGCATCAGGAAGAAGGATTTGAAGCGATTTCCGTTATTCTGGATGAAAATCTTTTGAAAACGTTTGCAGAACACAACGAAATAATCTCTGAAACTCATCCAAAAGAAAGCCTCTTTAAACTGGAACATGATGAATTGATCCAGGCTTATTTCAAAGGTATTCAGACCTGGTTTGGTCATTCAATTCAAACTGAACTCGCGGATATTAAAAAAACAGAAATGATTCATCTGTTATTACGAAATAACAGCCTTTACAAGGAAGTGTTATTTAACTTTGAGACACCGGGAAAGATTAATCTTGAAGCTTTTATGAATACCAATTTCCGTTTCAATGTTCCTTTGTCACAGTTCGCTTTTCTGACAGGAAGAAGTTTGGCTACTTTCAAACGTGATTTTGAAAAGCTATTTCAAACAACTCCTAATAAATGGCTTCAGCAAAAACGCCTGGAGGAAGCTCATTATTTACTTAAAAATAAAAAAATGAAAAAAGTAAAGGACGTCTATCTGGAAGTAGGTTTCGAGACATTATCTCACTTTTCATATGCCTTCAAAAACCATTTTGGTGTGAGTCCTTCGCAACTATAATTTAAAATTTCACATATGAACAAGACCGTTTTAATTACGGGTTCTTCCACAGGAATAGGGAGAGCCGCAGCCCTTCTGTTTTCTAAAAACGGATGGAATGTAGTCGCAACAATGCGTACTCCTGAAGCTGAAAAAGAACTTAATCAACTGGAAAATGTCCTGGTAACCCGACTGGATCTGGAAGATGTTCCGTCCATTGAAAACAGTATGAAAGAAGCGATAGAGCGCTTTGGAAAAATCGATTTATTAGTCAACAATGCAGCTTTTGGACAATATGGAATCTTTGAAGCATTGCAACCGGAACAAATTGAAAAACAGTTCAGGGTTAATGTCTTCGGAACCATGAATGTGATTCGTGCTGTATTGCCTCATTTCCGAGCGCAACGCCAGGGAAACATCATCAATGTGAGTTCTGCCGGTGGAAGAATCGGTATTCCATTGATTTCAATGTATGTTTCTTCAAAATTTGCACTGGAAGGTTTTTCTGAAGCATTATCATATGAACTCGCTTCACAGAATATCAGTCTGAAACTGGTTGAACCAGGGGGTGTAGCAACTCCTTTTCATGAAACTTCAGCTGAGTTTTTCGCAAATAATCCTGAACTGGTCAGTTATCAGGAATTCAGTGAGGCTGCATTAAACAAATTGGGACAGATGGGTGAAAAGATGTCGACTGCTGAGCAGGTTGCCGAAGAAATTCTTACGGCAGCCACCGATAATTCTGATCAATTCCGTTATATCGTAGGTGAAGATGCCAAAAGCTGGATCAAAGACCGTACATCGATGGATGATCTGACTTTTGCCAGACACATGCGTCAGTTATTTAATTCATGATTAAATCAATTTAATCAAAACCGATACAACTTAATTGTATGAATAAAACCATTTTTATCACCGGAGCATCATCCGGCATAGGACAGGCAACCGCCCAATATTTTGAGACACAGGGATGGAACGTTGTAGCCACCATGAGAAGTCCTGAAAAACAAAATGTTTTGAAAAACAGCGAGCGAATGCTGCTTCTGAAACTTGATATAGAACACCCTGAAACATTTAATAATGTCATAGAAACCGCTATCGAACGTTTCGGAAGAATTGATGTATTGCTGAACAATGCAGGATATGGGCAACATGGCCTTTTTGAAGCGACTACTTCAGAACAAATCCAGCGTCAGTTTTCAGTAAACCTTTTCGGAACCATGGAAATCACGCGGGCGTTATTACCTTATTTCCGTGCTCAAAAAAGTGGAAATATTATCACGATTACTTCAGGAGTTGGCCGTGTGACCGTTCCTCTGGTCTCCATTTATGCAGCATCAAAATTCGCACTGGAAGGTTTCTTTGAATCTCTTTCGTTTGAACTGGCTTCTCAGAATATTAAAGTTAAGATCATTGAGCCCGGAAATATTGCCACCAACTTTGAGCAAACCACAAAATCTAATTTTGCAACCGACGAGAACCTAACCGACTACTCAGATTATCTGAAGAAAATGGATGAAGTATTTAAAGGAATATACAGTGGTGGAGGTTCTACTGCTAATGATGTTGCAGCAACTATTTTCAACGCGGCTAACGATGAAAGCCATGTACTTCGATATGTAATCGGTTCCGATTTGCAACCCCTTATTGACATCAGAAATGGAGGAACGGATGAGAGTTACATGAATGTTCTGAGAAATACATTTACACCTAATGATTTAGCACCTTAAAAAAGTATAAAAGCACTGTTGAATTATTTGTATTATTCTTAACCATATATTGACTTCTTTACTTTATTCATGGATCTTATATTATACTAAATTATCACAATGAGACAATAGAAAAAAGTAATTAAAGCAATATCCCTATTTTCAAATACAAAATATAATTTTGCGGCGCAAATACATGCTTGACATTATGAAAAAAAACCTTTTTATTCTCGCTACAGCGTTAGCCTCAAACGTTGTTTTCTCCCAAGTAGGGATCAACACCCCATCACCTACTCAGACTCTGGATGTTAACGGAAGTGCCAGGATCAGGCAGACTCCCGTGGCAACAACCCTTGGAAGCTCTAAGCTTATAATCACCCAAGCGAATGGAGACATCTATGAAATTGATCCAAATGTTCTGACTACTGAACTCAAAATTCCAACCACCGTTCTAAGTGTAAGACTTAACACGCCTGGTACTACCCTATTGTCGGGAGGCAATGTCGTAAATGGGGTAAATTTTGATACAGTTGACATCACACCAGTTGTTGGTATAGGTTCCTGGAATGCGGCAACCAATACTTTCACGGTAAATAAAGTAGGTGTCTTTCAGATTTCTGCGAGTATACAATTGTCTGACTTCAGCAATCCAAGTGCTAATTTCGTGATTGTAACCACTCCTTTTTCTCAAAGTTCAGGAGGACTTTTATTGGCGAATGACAGATATACGGTAAATCAGGTATTATCTTTAAAGCTCAACCCGGGTGATACCGTAAAAGGGAATATCATTGCCGGTGGTACCGATTCTTTTTATGAAGAGAAAGCCATAATGTCTATCATCTATACTCCTTTATAAAATTTAGATGACGATATACTTAAATGTACCAGTAGAATTCAGCATTTGCCATCAATTTTACTGGATACATTTAGGTATATTTATTTTAAGTATTTATTAGAGAAATACTAGTAGGAATTATTTCTATTATGCTGGATAGCATCCACAGCATTCATTGAATCCATAGTCTGGCTCACAAACACCAATATTATAGCATCTGTAAACACGGCCTGGACTACAAAGCGAAACTGCTTCCCCTTGTACTGATTTTAAATTTTCTCTTGAGATCTTTTTTAAATTTTTCATAGTATTCATTTTTAATTTACAGGTAAATATAACAACAAATCCACATATAGTGATTTAACATAAAAAAAATAATTATTTTTAAAATCTATAAGAAATAATTACTGTGTATAATAAGGAAACTTTTTATTACTAATTTCCAAAGTTTACAAAATGAGGAATATCGGTTCCAAAGCTATCCATTGGTAAAAGATTATTCCTATTACTGTTAAAGTCAAAAACCGAATTGTTATCGAAAGGAACACGAGGATAGTAGGTGAAAGAAATCTGAATTCTGTTGAAAACCAAATACGGGTTATTAATCAAAACGCCAATTCCTATTTTTGTATTTACTTTTGTTTTCAGTAATGTATCATTTGGCATTCCCAACCAACCTGCAGCAGCCGTTAAATAAGGGCTGAAATGAAAATTCTTCCAGGTTTTATTGATAAACAACTGAAGTTGGTATCTCAAAACCAGTTTTTTGGTTCCTATATAATCTGAATTATAAACAGGAAATTCATCTGGAGAAACGAGGTTTATCCTGTCTTTATATGAATAGTTATGCTGTGGATTTCCTAACGCTAATGTGGGGGAAAAGAAATGTCTTACTTTGGCAAACTTCCAGTCCATAAGATTGGTAAAATAAGTACCATCCAGACGGAAAGATTCTCTATTTTGATCATCCTCATTAAAAAATCGCCCAAATTGAGCTTTTATATTGAAATACCCTATTTTAATAAATGTACCGTAAGAAGCAGAAACGCCTACATAAGGCTTCACATCCTTACTTCTGGATAAACCTCCAGCTGTAAAATTTAATGAACTTCCATAAGCAATATCTTCCGGTAAATCGTATTGGAAAATATTTTTCTGAACGGAAAAGTTTCTTCGTATAAATCCAACAGACATCAGAAAACTGCTGTACGAGCTGAAATAATTGTATTTATCGATCCCAGGACTGTCTTTGTACTGATAGTTCTGAAATCTTCCGATCACTGCGATATTACTGGAAACTTTCTCAGTGGCATCCGCTGAAACAGGAATCTGGTACCCACCCCACAAATCCTGACTGTACACTTTAATCTGTACTTCAGGATATTTTGTATCTGTTTCTATGGGCAGCAAAACATTCCGTTTAAAGTATTCAAAAGCAAAACCTCCTGCCCATTTGGTAAGAGGAGAGAAGAAATCTCTTCTGACATTGAAATTAATCCTTTCATTTCTTAAGAAATCCCTTTCCCCAAGCAATTGGGCATTCACGTAAGATCCCCAAAGGTTATATGCGGTATAGCTTCCTATAATATAATCCTGCTTTTCTTTAGAATCGTTTCTGTACAGGAAATCCAAAGTATGTCCCAATCCCAATACATTTTCTTCTGTAGCTCCCAAACCGATTTTACTTCCTGAATAGCTGATTCTCGGCTTCAAACTCCAGGAATCGAGAACTTTTACGACAACATCAATAGAGTCTTTACTGGAAGCACTGTCGGAAACGCTGATATTAACCCTGTTGATAAACGGCATTGTTCTCAATAAACGTTCAGATTCATAGAGTTTCTGGGCATTATATTCTTCTCCTTCTTTAAAAAGTAGATAATTATCAACTGTAGAGTGTTTTGTTGTGGCATGAAGATGATCCGTAACCCAATCATACCATTTTAATTTTTCCTTATTGTCTTTCGAGCCATATCCGAAGGGGTCGATGGTCTCTATCCTGATATTTCTGATATACTTTTTGTTGTAGGTTTCCTGCAACATTTTTTCAGTTCTGGATTTAACAGAAGTAGAATCTGCTTCTCTACGAAAAATCAAACGATGAATAAATTTGGTAACCTTTCTTTGATCTGAAAATTCTTCTATTTTGTAATAAAGAGAATCTTTTTTTTCCTGTGCATGCAAAAAGAGAAAACCATTTAAAAAGAAAATTACTATTACAAAAGATTTAGTCATTAGTCATCAATATTTCAATAGATTTTACCATATCAATTTATGAGCCAATAAGCGTAAAAAGTATACTTTTCTGTTTCTGGACTGAACTTTATTTGTCTTTTTCCATCAACGATTCATCAATGAGAAAAAATATTAGTTAAAAATTGGAATACATTAAAACATCCATCATATAATCAAAATCATCCATTTTCATCAACTCATCAAAGAGCCAACTTTGCAGCATACAAA
The DNA here is from genome assembly GCF_050632815.1 of Chryseobacterium sp. JK1. NCBI lineage: Bacteria > Pseudomonadati > Bacteroidota > Flavobacteriia > Flavobacteriales > Weeksellaceae > Chryseobacterium > Chryseobacterium sp. JK1. Next base: position 2,013,822 of record NZ_JBODRU010000001.1, read on the forward strand.
ATTGATTAATAAAAACCTAAAATCTAAACAAAATGTCTGTTTCCGATTTATTTAAACCTTTACCATTCCTTCACGGTTCACCGATGAGAAACCGTTTTATGCTGGCTCCCCTCACCAGTCAACAAAGTGATTTTGATGGCACCGCTTCCTCATACGACCAAGTGTGGATGGAACAATTGGCGCAAGGTGGATATGGATTAATCCAAACAAGTGCTTCTACTGTAGAAGCCGGAGCCATCGCCTTTGAACGCCAGCTAGGAATTCATAGTGACAAGCATTTGCCGGGACTTACCCAAATGGCAACCGCAATTCGTGAAGGAGGTGCTTTGTCTGCCGTACAACTTCATCATGCAGGCCATAGAGCAGTCCCTTCTATAGGTGGAATTCCGGCTCCTGCATCCGATAGAACAGTAAAAAATATCAAAGCCATTACCACTGAAGAAGTGGAAAGAATCCGTGACAGTTTTATTACGGCTGCTAAAAGAGCGCAACTCGCAGGATTTGATGGTGTCTCTGTTCATGGAGCTTTCGGATGGATATTATCTGAATTTCTCTCTCCTAACCTCAACGACAGAAAAGATAAATACGGCGGAAGTGTAGAAAACCGTGCTCGTTTTACAATTGAAGTGATTGAAGGAATTCGAAAAGCCTGTGGCCCTGATTTTCAGATTGGCTGGCGATTGTCGATTGAACGTTACGGATTGCTTTTGGAAGAATTACGCGAAATAACGGCTGAAATTTTTGACAAGGAATTAATTGATTATCTGGATTTAGCACTTTGGGACTCTGCACAACTTGTAAGAGAAGGAGCTTTTCAGGGAAAAACAATGTTAAGCGTTTTTACTGAACTTCCAAGAAAAGGAGTTAGACTTGGAGCCGCAGGAAAAATAATGAGTGCACAACGGGCCGGAGAGTTACTGGATGAAGGTTGTGATTTCGTCCTGATTGCAAGAGCCGGAATTCTTCAAAGAGATTTTCCGTTACAGGTAAAGGCTAACCCAATGTATGACAGTCCACAACTGCCTGTAACAGCAGATTTTCTTCGTAAGGGCGGTCTCAGTGAACGCTTTATTGATACCATGAGAGGTTGGCAAACTTTTGTAAAACCAGGCTCATAGTACATTTGAAACTCCAAATAGCAGCTACAAAGCGATCTTATATAAGTTCGCTTTATTTTTTGTCACGAAGTTCACACACTCTGAAAACTATATTGCAAAGAGCAGAATAAAAAGATTTTGAAAAGTAAAAAAATCTCCATCACAAAGTAAAAATCCTCCATTCTTTAGCGGTCTTTATTGCCGCATCTTTGCCATGTAATTTAAATTTTTATACAATGAAAAAAACAGCAATTATTATTCTTTCAGATCCTAAATCAGGTTCAGAAGAAGCATTGGGAAGGGTATTTAACGCGTTGGCATCAGCTTATGAATTCAAGCATGCAGGTGAAGATGTGAAGATTATTTTTCAGGGAACAGGAATCAGATGGCCAGAGCAGCTTGAAAAAGCAGATCACCCAGTACATGGACTTTACAGTGAAGTAAAAGAATATGTTCACGGGCTATCAAAAGGTTGTGTTGCCGTATTTGGAACTGAAGTTTCAGGATACGAATTGTTAAATGAGAATGAGGTTCCGGGAACTCCGGGCTTGCCAAGCTTCTTAAACCTACGAAATGAAGGATACGATATTTTGATTTTCTAATTTTAATGAAACTGTCCTTTGAAATGATCAGAGGACAGTTTTGATTTAAAAATAATAATTAAATTGCAGGTATAATGTTATCACAATCTGTCTACACGCTTGTAAATGAGCAAAACGGAAATCTGGCTTTCAAACTTTTTGAGTTTGATAACAACAGCTATTTTGACCATATTCAGCGGAATAATTATTTTACCCTGATTCTGATTACATCCGGAGAAGGCGTTGCAACAGTTGACCTTTGCGATTACTCTTTCAAGGAAAATACTTTATTTGCATTTTATCCGTATCAGCCTTTTATGCTGCAGTCTGCAAAACCGATTATGGGAATATCCATACAGTTTCACCATGATTTTTTCTGCATTTACAGGCATCATAAAGAAATTGCTGCTAATGGAATTTTGTTCAACAATGTATATCAACAGCCTTTTATTGTTCTTAATGAATTGAGCAGACATTCTATTTTAAATTTGATCAATGGTATTGCTCATGAGCTTAAAGCCGACGCATTCCGAAAAGATGAAGTTTTGATTTCTTACTTAAAAATTCTGCTGGTCACGGCCACAAGAATCAAACTTGAGCAGCAAACTATTCAGAATTCTGAAACCATCAACATTAAGCAACAGTTTGTGATTCAGAATCTCAAAAATGCTATTGAAGACAACTTCCGTACAAAGCATTCTGCCAGTGATTATGCAGATTTATTGAATCAAACTCCGGCTTCACTTGCCAGGATTACAAAGAATCATTTTAATAAAACGCTTTCGGACCTTATTACAGAACGTATCATCATTGAAGCGAAAAGAGAACTTTATCTCACCGATAAAACCATTAAAGAAATAGCCTACGAATTAGGATATGATGATGAATATTATTTCAGCCGGCTTTTTAAAAACAAAACAGATATTTCACCTCAGATTTATAGAAACACTATTGGTTTTAACAGAGGAGCGGAATCTTAATACAGTATGAAAAAGGAAACCTACAATACCTATATGCTTGAATGCATCGAACTTGCAAAAGCAGCACTTTCAAAGGGGAATCCGCCAGTTGGAGCTTTATTGGTTTTTGAAGATCAAATCATTGGAAAAGGTATAGAATCAGGAAAATCAAGTGGAGACATTACGCAACATGCTGAGATTTTAGCAGTAAAAGATGCCTTAGCCAATGGCTATCGTGATGTTTTGGATCAATCTGTGATGTTTACCACACACGAACCTTGCATTATGTGTTCCTACCTCATCAGACATCATAAAATCCCGAAATTAGTCTTTGGTGTTTCGGTTCCTTTTGTTGGCGGACAATCTTCGGAGTTTAAAATACTTGAAACAGAAAATGTTCCGAAATGGGGGAAAAAACCAGAAATAGAAACCGGAATTTTGCAGCATGAATGTGAGATTCTGAATGAGCAATTTGCAGAATATCTTTCTCAGCAAAAATAATATTAATCAAAATAACAAAAGCCTTTCAGATGTGAAGGACTTTCGTATTTACTTACAATGTATAGCTTAAATCTATTATTCCGGCTTATTTAACTTACATTAACTGTTGTATTTTTTTGGGCGTATTTCTGTATTTCAGTTTGAAAGAAGCTATGAAATGTGCCGGTGTTTCGAAACCAACTTCATACGCTATTTCTGTAACGTTCTTTTCTGAGTTTTTCAAGAGTTCATAAGATTCTTCCAATCTGCGCTGCATAATCCACTTTCCGGGATTAGTTTTAAAGGTCTGCATGAATTTCCGTTTAAAAGTCGACAGACTGCAGTTGGCAAGAAAAGCATATTGTTCGAGAGAAATATTTTCTTTGTAATTATTCTGCATTAAGGCAACTAAATCAGGATTTTGATGGGTATCTAAACTGCGTAATCTCTTTTCAAAATGATATCCGTTGGGCGCTGAAATAAGGATTTGAAATAATTCTCTCATTTTAAACGGCAGTAGGTTTTGTAATCGTTCTTTATCCTGATTGCCCTCAAAATAAAGTTTAATCTGAGTCATAAAAGAGTTCATTACTTCATCTTCTTCCAGCAAAGCAATATCTCCGTTTAAAACCTCTTCACTTTGTGTATGCAAAGTATTTTTACCATTGATTATCTTATCTATTTGGGACTGAAGCCAATTGTCTGAAAAGAACATGATAATAGACTCGTAGCCTTTTTCCAGATCTTCAATTTTGTCTGAAACGAGATAAGAACCCTTTTTCATAAAAACCCCGGAACCTGAAGAAACCGTTCGCTTTGTACCACAACCCAAAATTTCTTTTTGCCCTTGCAGAACAATACTAATCATATTCATATGCACACACATGTTAGCTCTGGTAATTTCCTGATGAGTCTGATAATGCATAATACGGATATCTTCATTCCACGATAAAACGTTTTTATCTTGTTCGATAATTTTACGACAATTGAGCTGGTCCATTGTTTCAGGTTTTTATATTTTGACGGGTAAAATTGAGATATTAAACATTTACAGGAAATGGAGAAATTGTACAATTTGATGGATAAAACTGTACATTAAAAAAGAGATGCGTGTGACATCTCTTTTATTCAGTTATGGAATTTAATCTTTTATATTGGTTTAAGCCACGTCTATCTCTTCATTTTCAGGATTAAAACGATCCAGGAATTCGAGATATAACGGTACGCTTCTTTCTACCCACTCTTCCGATGGTTCGAATGTCATTCCGTAGTATGCAAAATAGGGCTGATAATCGGCTTTTATCCAGTCGAACATTGCTTCATAAGGATGGGTAAGATCGTCAAGATTAAATTTCAGAGGCGTTCCGCGTTGCAAAAGTTCTTCTTTTAATCCTAATGAAATGGCCAAAGCCACTTTCTTTCCGCCAAACTTAAAACCACTTGAGCTTCCGTAGGCCCATCCGTGTGTAAGAACTTCATCAAACCACTTTTTTAATAATGCAGGCCCATAATACCAATAATAGGGAAACTGAAAAATGATATGATCGTGTTCTTCAATCAGTTTCTGTTCTGCTACAATATCAAACTTCTGGTCAGGATAAACCTCGTGTAATTGATGGATATGAAACTTCTCTGGAAATTTCTCCAATTCTCTGAGCCATTTCTTGTTGATCACTGAGTTATTCATATCAGGATGCGTAATGATAATTAATGTCTTTTTCATTTTAAGTTAATTATGTAATAAAAAAACTACTTGATTTTGATAAAGACAAAGTTAGATTGGTATCTCAGGAGACTATTTCATCAGAAGTTCAAAAAATATCTGCTAAAGTTCAAAACGAGGGATAAATCTTCTTAAAAAAAAGTTCTGGTATCGCCTTACCACATTTTAAATTCCGAACTCATCCTTTTTCCAAATCGATAAATTAAGCCATGGCAATCCACTATAAATACCTATTTCCGGACGGTCCAATTGCGATTCTAAATTTAATTCATCACAATTATTTACTGCTATATTAACTTCCTTTAAATTCGGTAAGGTGTTCAATACTTGTACATCTGTCACTTTTGTACTTAATAAATCTAAACGTTCCAGCTTTTTTAAAGGCTCTAGCCCGGAAATATCATCTACCTCATAACTTTCTAATAATGTAAGCCATTTCAGATTGGAAAATTTTGACATTCCTTCTAAATTGATTTTTCCCTGCAAACTTGACAAATCTAATTTTTCAAGAGAAGGTAACGCTCCGAATGAAGAAAAATCTTCAATTTCACTATTCTGAAGATCCAGAACTTTCAGTTTTTTTAAGCCTTTTATCTCCAGTTTCATCGCTCCCTGAAGTTTCAGAAATACCAAATTAGGAAATCGTTCCAGCCCTTTAATGTTATAATCATAGGCCCAGAAACTCAATCTTTTTAAGGATTTCATTGTGGGAAGTGTTTTAACGTTGAATTTTTTGTCATTGACTATCTTCAGCGACTGTAAGCGTTTCAGATGCTGAAAACCGGTGAAACGCACCCTTGAATTAAAAACTAAATATTCCAGCTTTTTTAAGTTTTCTAAATTGAAAGTTTGTTTTGTTTTTTCAACACTGATCTTTAATTTTTTCAGCTTTTTTAATTTCAGGATAGATTCAGCAGTCTGTTCCGAAACTTCATAACCCATTTGCAAACTTTCAAGGGCTGTAAACTTTTCAAGGGGATAGGATTTGAGTTTTTTCTTTAGGTCATCAGTTTCATAAAAATCCAGCTCTTTCAGTTGTTTTTTCAGAGGCAATAGTTTTGAAAAACTACGGACATCTGCATCCCTTTTTTCAAAATAGGCAAATTCAAAGCTCTTTATATTGGGGAAATGTTTGAAATACGTATGTTTTTTGATAACAGAGTCTCTGAGTTCTACTTTCCCGATTTGTTTTGCGATCGGTAAAAAAGTGTCCACATACCATATGGACTGATCAAATGACAGGATGGTTATCTTTTCAAATTTTCCGAGATCATCAATTGTTTTTTCTTTAAAATCGGTTAATTCTAATTGATTAACATAGTTTTTGAGGGACAGTACATTTTTTAAGCTGAATGATTTTTCCGCTTTCACAAAACTGCATATTATTTCTTTATTAAAAGGATTTTTCAATTCTTTCCATTCTTCAATGGTAGTATCCGTATCAATTTTAATTTTTTCAAGCTTCTTAAACGCTGAAATTCCATCAAAGCTTCTTATCTGGCAGTTTTTAAACTCAACGATCCTTACCGATTTTTTAAAGGGGATAAAAGAAATATCATCAAACTGTGAGTTGGAAACGTCGATCATAGTGATTGATTTCTGCTCTATCTTTTTTGCCTTATAAGTAAAGGTTATTTTATCAAGGTCTAATGAATATAAACCTTCGATATTACTTAACTCCTGAATATTATCGATATGACAGTTTTTAATGAAAAAATGTTTGAATCCTTTTGTTGACCCTGGTAGATGAAGACCGTTCATACAACGGGCATCAAAGCTCATATTGGAAAAGCGGACATCGTGGGGAAAGTCTCTTATTATATTACAATCACTGTTGATGAATGTTACATTATCAAGATAAAAATCACCGCAATATTCCAATCTCAATAATTCAGAAAAATTGGGTACAGTACAGTTCGTGAGTTTTACTTTTACCACTTTGCTGAGATAGGGTAAAAATTTAGAAAAATCCTCTATTGTTATATCTTTGAGGTATAATGTTGTTAAGGAATTAAATTTTTTGTCATCCTCTTCAGTATTGACACCTAAAATCTCTTCTATTTTTTTAATTTCTTCGTCGTTTTCCTGTTGTGTATTGGTCTGATGATCTTCTTTCATTTCAATCTTTTTTCAAATCTGTAATCGTTATTCTGTCTCCCATTTCTGCAGACAGTTTTTATACTATTTTTTATTGTTAAAGTACTCGTTTTCCTTTTTTATCGATGTAAAACCACATTCCGTTCTGCTTTACAAGGGCTACCCCATCACTGAAACCATATACGTCCTCATATACCTCAGGAAACAGCTCTTTTCCCGTTGAATCGAGAAATTTTCCTTTTCCTTCACCCACAACGCCAATTATTCCTTCTCCAGTATGGATCTGATCGTAGACAGGAGGAATAATCATCTCCCCTTTTTTATTGATGAAGCCTATTTTCTGATCAATATAAACTCCTGCCAAGCCATTCTCAAAATCGTATACCCTCTCATATTTCATAGGAATAACCAACTTCCCAGTCTTGTCAATAAAACCATATTTTTCATTCTGATTGACGGCTGCAAGGCCATCTTTAAACTGAGGATAGCCATCATATATCAATGGAACAACCACCTCGCCTTTTGTATTGATAAAACCACTTTTATCATTGAGCGTAACCGATGCCAAGCCCTCCTGAAAGTTAAATACCAGATCATATTTGGGTTGAATGACAACACGGCCCTCTTTATTCATAAAGCCACTTTTACCATCTATTTTAATGGGAGCAAGACCTTCGTCAAAAGAAGAAATGACATCGCAGTTACAGGAAACCTTCTTTTTGTTGTTCATTTTGTCAATGATGTACCATTGACCGTTTAGCTTTACAGTCCCCAGTTCTCCACTAAAACTATTAGCCTTTTCGTATATGACGGGGATAATCTCCTTCCCTTTTTCATCAATAAATCCCCATTTTTTATTCGATACGACCAGCGCTTTTCCATTTTCAAAATCCATGGCAAAATCGTACTTTAAAGGAGTAATTTCCTTACCTTTAGTATCTATAAACCCATATTTTTTAGCGTTCTCTACGACGGCGAATCCATCTTTGAAATCATGCGGATATTCGTATTGGTAAGGAACAATATTCTCTCCTTTTTTGTTGATAAATCCAATCTTTCCATTGAGTTGTACTTGTGCAAACCCATTTTTAAAAGGGTTCATACGCTCATAAGTCGCTAAAGAAACATTGCTCTTAGAGCTCTGAGCCATGGCATTCTCTAGAGTTATTTGATCCTTATTTTTAGAATTACAACCGAGAAATAGGGTTGAAGAAAGGAATAAAACGGCTGTTCTTATGGTTATATGCATGATATTTGGATATTATTTTTATAAATTAATAGGTGTGTAAAAAATGTTTATTCCTACATTCTGACAGATTGAAGGATTATTGTAATTTCATGAACTCAACTAGTTTTGTGTAATGAATTTGGCAGTTTTGCATTCCAAACAATCGAACAGATAGCTTGATCCTTCACCAAAAGTCATGGATGTTTCTCTATTAGAACTCCCGTCAAACCTGGCAGCCAGATGCATTTTGTTATCACAGCCATCACACTTCGGATAATTATCACCGGGTACATTTAAAGAATCCGTGCTGATTTGTCCCAAAACATTGTGACGGTAAGTTGGATAATATCCTTTTGCCAGCTTAGAACCTTTAGTCTTTACATTGGTGATGCTGGCTGCATAATTTTCTCTTAATGCAACTTCCTTTTCTTCGGGATAGGCAAACTCCAAATTGTCGGCATCAATTATAACCACTTTGTTGCTGTTATTGTGACCGCAGTTCGGCATAAAAACCATTTCAAGACCAAGGCTTGTTCTAATTTTAAACTGATACTGTAATTCTGTTCCACAATCGCACTTTGGCCATTCAAAAGGTGTATTGCGGTCTTTTACCGGCAAGCCTCCGAAACTTGTTCTGCCCATATAGCTTTCCGTATCAATTTTAAGCAATAATTGAACGTATTCGCTATCGTCTGTTGTCTCTGTATATATTTCATCCACTGATTCGGTGGTGAGAATCAGATTTTTGTCCCAAAATTCATCCCAGCTAAATGTAATAAAACCCTGTCTTGTAATATTTTCGATAGCGGAATTCATATCATATCCAGGAGCAAAACCATAAATAGACCCTGCAGAGTTGCTGTTGGTTTCGGGATCTTTTATGATCTTAAAAATGTATTTAAAACCTGGCGTTTTTGCTCTTATTATATATTCTTCCCAAATGGTTCTAATGATGGAAAAACCGGCATCACAATCCTCTTCACTGATTTCCTCTTCATCTTCAAATTCAGGGCCTACATCATCGAGGGAGGTATCATAGATATAGAAGGGGGAATCATAAACATTTTGGGGCAAATCCGGAACAGATATTCCAAAGCTCTGAAAGAATTCTGATAGAGAAAAAACCAGCACAGCTGGTTTATTTACGTCCTGTATTTTTTTTATGTTCATATTTTATGAAGGCTCAAACCTTATGGTATTAGTATTTTAATGTATATTGAGTTCACTGGACCTTAGAGCCAATTAAAGATATCCTATTATGGTTTAAAAAAGAAAAAAGCAACTGCAGCCCATTCTTTCTTAATTCCGCTGGCATAACCAATCGTACCATGGCTACTGTTTTCTACGGTTCCATTGTCTTTGATATACCCAATGGTGCCATGGCTGCTGTTCTCTACTGTTCCGTCTTTTTTTACATACCCAACGGTGGAACCGCTTCTGTTTTCTATCGTTCCATCACTTTTGATTCTGCCAATGGTACCATGGCTTTTGTTTTCTATGGTGCCGTCACTTTTGATATAGCCAATCGTACCATGGCTGCTGTTTTCTATGGTGCCGTCACTTTTGATATAGCCTGTTGTGCTATGACTTCCTGATTCAATAGTTTGAGCGTTTGCGAATGATATCCCTGCTACAACGACAGCAAAAGTTAATAGTTTTTTCATGAGTTTTTATATTGGATTATTATTAAAGTTATTTTGAGTAATGCAATCAACACCTGTTGTTACCAGTTCTTCCATTGGATTCGTAACCAACCCTTAAATGAAAGTCAACATATTCAAAAATGGTTGAAAATGCTACAAAATGATAATGGATGAAATCTTCTGATTCGGGTTTTGTGAGAATTACAGAAATAGAATCTTTTTTGTCTTTTTGAATAAGTTTCTCTGAGGGATCGTTTGTCAATAATGCTTCTGATAAGCTATAGAAAACGCCATACGAGCCCACTTTTTTAGAGTCAGCCATTCTTATGGTTTTCATGATGTTTTCAGAGTTATTCAAAGGTATAATGATCCTTTAGTGTTATTAGCCTGTTACCTCTATTAAGTTTCACTGAAATCTTACTATTGGTACTGCAATATAGCTAGTTTCACTGAAATATCATGATATTTTCTCTTTATAATATTGTCATCAATAAATTTACCAATAGCATCAACTTAAAATTTATTAAATAACAAGGTATACTCCTCCAGACTTTTATCCTGGATGGTTTCATTAATAAGATGTAAGATATTTTTGACTAATTGATATTCATTGTATTCTTCTGCGTAACGATGTACTAAATTTAAATTCAAATCTTTTGCATCTTCCTTTAACGTCATTGTAACCAACCTTCCGTCATTTATGGTGAAAGCAGTCGGAATGGAGGGGTTTTCATAACATTCTTTGATCAGATTTACAATTTCACTGATTTTTTCTTTATTGTCAATTTTTCCGCCCCACCCTCTTCCTTTTTCTTTATAGGTTTCTGATTTTGAAATCATGACAATCAGAGAATAATGCTCATTATTCTTCTTTATTTCAATGTCCAGGCAGGCATCCAGAATATGAATTCCTATTTTAATCATCTGTAAATGTTTGTTTTATTGAAGATTTATGATGGTTATTCAATTATTAGAAGGTCATTATTTTTCATTAAGAATGTGTTGTAATATCAATGCTGTTGCTCTGGCATCATCTAACGCTCTGTGAAATTTAAATTCTTCTTTTATATTCATTTTTTCTAAAACTCTTTCTAATGAAATTCCAGAGGTAGAAATGTTCTTTTTGGCCAGCCAATACACCCCTAGTGCTCTGATATCAAAACCTCCGCCAACAAAATACTGATGATAATCAAGTCCAAATTCTGTAAATTCCTTCCTCAAAAGCGGTAAGTCGTAGTACAATCCCCAACCCGCCAGCGTTGATTTGTTTTTTTCTCCGTACCAATCTAAAAACAAGGGAATTGCTTCATCAAAATATTTTTCATTTTCTACCATTTCATTGGTAATGTTTGTAATATCCGTAATTTCAGGTAGAATTGGAAAATGTTTCGGTTTTATTAAAATTGAGAATTCGCTTTTTATTTCAAAGGTTTTCTTATCTAATTTTACAGCCCCTATTTCTATTATATTCGTTTCATTTATTTCATTTCTTCCAAAAGTTTTACAACTTCCTTCTAAATCATAAATCACTAAATCACTTGAAAATTTCATATTATAGTTTTAAATTCTCTTGCTACTCAATTCTCATATTAACATATTGCATCACTCTATATAACTTTTGCAAAGCCATTTCTGTAGCTAATTAAAATGTATTTTTATAACAATTCCTCAAAGGTATATTTTTACTACGTAATCTATTGGCATATATAATAATTTTCGGATAATTGTAATTTAAATCTTTTAGGTTCTGTATTATGTGTATTTTGAGGATTGGCTTTACCACAAGTCTGCATATTTACTTCAAGTTATTTCCGTATTTTTTCAAATATTACTTAGGTTTAATTATTATGTTTAAAGGCAGCTTAGTTAGTATTAAATAAAAACAAGTAATATTGTAAATCATCATACTCATATAGAGCATTACCTGAAGAATTAATTTTAAGAAAACAAAAGCTAAACTAAACTTATACACTCAGCGACTTCTTGGGTGGCTTAAAAAGTAGAACTATGTTAACAGGAAAAGCAAAAATAGACTTCGAAAAATGGATACAAGACGAAATAGTACTTCATCCTGATATTAACTTTAGATGAATATGCAGATCAATTTGAATACACTTTAGAGAGCGGTATTTCTCATCGAGATTTCATTTGTCTTTCGTCTAAAGGCTGGTTAGTTAAATTAGGAGACTATGATGATGAATTAGAAGTAAAGTATGTTCATGAATTCCAAAACCTTTTCTTCGCACTTAAAGGAAAAGAGCTAACTTTGAACTAAAACTAATTAATGCATCACTTAACAAAATGTTCTTTATTCATCGAATGCTTTTTAAACGAAAGTTCCACTGAACCGTTAGCAATTGGAACTGCGTTTACTTTAAAAGTGAAAACAGGAGAAAATTTTCTTATTACAAATTGGCACTGTGTAACCGGTATAAACTCTGAAACAAATACACCGCTCTCTAGCAATGGGCATACAAATCCAGAAATTTTAAATGTCCATTTTCTAAAAAAAGGATCTACTAATCAATGGATTGAAAAGAGAATACCTCTTATAGACGAAAATTTTCAAATCACTTACATTGAGCATCCTCGAGGAAGGGCTATTGATGTGGTTGCAATCAAGCTGCCAACCTATGACGACGTGGACATTCACAATGCTTTTGATGCGTTAATTCCCGAGGAATTTGAAAAACAAGTAACAGACATGTGTAGTATAGTAGGTTTTCCAAAAGGCATCAGTACAGCCGGGAAATTGCCAATATGGAAAAGCGGTACTATTGCAAGCGAATTAGAAATTGACCACGACGACAGACCGATTTTTCTTATAGATGCATCCACAAGAGAGGGCATGAGTGGATCACCTGTCTATTGTATAAGTAAAGGACAAACAGTAATCGGTAATAATATAGCAATAGGCCTTAGTGAAGCACCAATCAACTTTTTAGGAATCTATTCTGGAAGAATAGGCAATGATATAGAGATAGGAAGAGTTTTTAAGCCATCGTGTCTTCATGAAATATTTAAACAATATTATCAAAAGCTATGAACGCCAAAGCCTATTAATTCTTTTACTTATGTACAACAAAAAGGCCCCAATTAAGGGGCTGTTTTATTTAATTTGTAAAGTGGCCAGTATTGCTATTTATGAGTAATACTTGTAGGATATTTAGTGAAATTTTTCTAACTATCATATCTTCACTGTCTAAAGGCTTAAATTCTCCACTCTCAATTGATCCTAATTGCCCCTCTTTTCCTTTATATCCTACAACATAAATTTTTGGCGTTTCAGTTTCAAAATATGTTGCTCCTAATTCTGGAACTGTTAATACTAAAGTTTTAAAAACTGTTCCTGAATATTCTTTACTTCCTAAATTTTTAATTTCATCTATCTCATTATCAGATAAGGTTGTAATAATTCCTTTCACAGGTGTGCCTTCCAATTCTAATTCAAATGTCTTGTTGATTGTCTCCATAATTTTTAATTTCCACAAATATAACAAAAAGCCCTCTCAAAGAGAAGGCCGTTATCAGCATTAAAGTAAGTGGATATTTAATTACTTAGTTTCACTCTCATTGATATCCCTTTTGCTGCAGGAGTACATAGATAGCTTTCAGTATAAATGTGTACTGCTACTACATGCTTACCTTGAGCTGTCCACTGGTCAATATAATTTTTAAAATAATGATAAACTGTATTAGCTGCATCGTTCGTCATTGGTCCACTATCCGGGAATATATCTCCAAAGTAAGAGGCATTATTAGCGTCTTGCCCATACGAATACTCGGGATTATAATTATAAGGTGCAGGATCGCTCAGGAAATCACCGTATGCATTATATCCATAGTAAATTGTTGGACCACCCAGAAAAGGGTTCGTTACAGACGGAAATAAAGCCTGTGCAACAAATTTATCAAGGTATATCTGGTTTCTACCCCACATTGGAGTTCCTTCCTTGTATAGCACCTCGTAATTATTGATGTACGGATAACTTGGATTTACATTGATAGGATTAATGTAGCTTGTTGAACCACACTTAAAAGTAACAGGATCACCGGAAGAACCTTGTTCTGAACCTCTTTTAAAAGCTTGGATTTGTGCTTCAGATAGTGTAGATTTTCCCTCACTTTCTATTTCTTCATTTGCTGTACAAGAAAATAGCAACATACTGCCTGCTAGCAGAAGTAATTTTTTCATAGTTATTAGTTTAGTTAAGTCCCAAAGATAGAAAATTTATTGAATCTACAAAACATAATGTATTTTACAATTGTTTATTCAAATAAAAACAATTTATTTTATTAAGTCTACACTTTATTTTTTCTCAAATTCAAAATTGATCTCCGCATCTACGTCCTTGATCCTGGCTTTCTTTATTGTCGCCTTCTGGCTGAATATTGGCTGGTTTCGATTGACTGGCATCATTATTTCGTAGAAAGAGGGCTTTAGGAAATAGAGTATCTAATTTCTCTTTAGAGATTCTCTTTAAGTTCTTCATGGTTTGATTTTTTAATTCGGAGCTCAATATATAAGATATTCTCCAATAAGGGATTTAATATAAAATAATAATAAAAATTAAAAATCCCCGGATCTCTCCGAGGATAAAGCTAATTATAAACTCTATATAGAGAATAAGATAATCCCTTCCGAAGAAGGAAACTGTAGATTTCAGTAATCTGAATTTTCAAGTAAACAAATTTATCTTTTATGTATTTTTCAGAATATGATTGTAGTCATAACTCTACGGAAAACCGTAAGCCTAGAGTTTGTATTATCTGTACATTGTAATCCCAACACTAGTTAACAATAAATTAAAAATTTCAGAAATGTAGAAGATGATTTAAAAAGAAAAAGAAACTTAACCTTGGATAAAATTAAAAATCGTACAGATATAAAGAAGTAGAGACAAATCATGAAAATAACAGTTGTGGAAAGTAGTTCCTAACCTGTAAAATCAAAAGCACCTGCTTGATACAGGTGCTTTTTTTATAATTAGCAATTTAGCTAAAATTAATTCGTCGGCTTATCTTCCCATTCAAAGGTTTTCTCTACGTCAAATCTTACACTTACTACTTTACCTGTACTTCCAGCCACCTGAGCATTATTCATGAATGATTTAGCTTTCTCGTCTCTTAATTTTATAAAATCTTTCACTTGTATTTTAGTGAAGTTTTCAAATTGTGGATTGTAGTCAATTTTTGTTTTGTCGTCAATGTCTATTTTGACAGCTTTCCAAATATCATAATTTTTACCATCAGCTCTTACATAAAGGATTGCTCCTGGAAGTCCAAAAAACTTAAAGGGCCCAACTGAATAAGGAATTTCTTTTGTAAAATATGCTGTAATAAGCGATCCTCTGAAAATAGTAGTTGCCTTAATACATTCATAACCAAGAATCTTTTTAGTACTCTTATCATCTATAGACCAAACTGCTGCTGGTACATTATCATGAATAAAATAATCCCCATTGTTTTCCAAATATTGAGTATAGAAAAAGTCTCTATTTTTTCCATTAGCATTTATTTTAGAAATAAAATAAAAGTCTTTATGAAATTTACTTTTTCCACCATCAGTAAACATAATATTACCATCTTGCTTTGACAAAACATTAGCCCCATCAGTGTAAAGGTCTTCATAAATGTTTGCAATCGGTGAACGTACGTTCAAATATTGTATATGGATTTTATTTACTTGGGAACATAGCGTTCCATAAATAGAAATAAGAAATATAAAAAGAGTCTTAATCATAATTTTAATTTAGGTCTTCATTCATCTGTTGCACTCGATAACCTTGAGCTCTTAAATTAGCAATTACACCCGCTTGATAAGCCATGCAAGAGTTTAAATTTGGTTGATCTGAAGTGTACATTTGTTGTCCTGTTATCTGGCCAGCGCTATTGTAGAAAGTAACAGTAACACCACATAGCTGAAAAGTTACTGTAGCTTTTTTACTTTTTGAAGATTTTGCCTCAACAGAACCTTTTGCACTTACTAAACCTGCAACTGCAATAGTTGCCATTACTAAAAGTTCTTTCGTAGTTATTTTTTTGTTTAACAAAAATAAAAATTTGAGCTACTCATATTTTATACAAATACGAATGATTATTACATAATTTGCTTTTAACAAAGCCCCTAACCATGTATAATATATTAGACAAAAAATGCGAACTTTATCCTAATTATTTTTCTCAATCAATTCAATAATTTTTAGAGCAACACCATTGGACGATTGAAAATTTTGTCCAGTAATAATTCGGCCGTCTTGTTCAACGTGAGATACATTTCCCTTTGAAAATTTAAAAGTTCCACCTCTTCCTTCTATGGTCTTCTGGATTAAGAATGGAAAGTGTTTAAAATATTCCCCGTCCTGTTTTTCAAAAGAGTCGGGATATCCACTTATCGTCTTTCCCTGAACTAAGAATTTACCATTTTTAGTTCTTAAGTTAACAATACCCGCTGTTCCGTGACACACCGAAGAAATAATGCCGTTGTTATCTTCATATACCTGCATCGCAATGCGTTGAATATCTGAATTATCAGGAACCTCATACATAGCACTTCCACCGCCAATATAATGAACTGCTTTGTAATTTTTATAATCAATTTGTTTTGGGTTCAAAGTATGTCCTATGGCGTACATAAAGTCCGGACTATATAAATATTGCTTTTGCAGGCTGTCAGAGGTATTGATATAGGCTAAAGGAATATCGCCGCCTTTCGGGCTTACAAAATCAACTGTATACCCTGAATTGACAAAAGTATCATAAGCGTTTACGATTTCGGCAAAGCTATTTCCCGTTGAAATAGTAGATTTTCCGTAATAATGAGCATTGGAAACAATGAATAATACTTTTTTCCCTGTTTTATTACTGGATTTACTGCTCGCTGATTTGCTGATTATTTTCCATTGACCCTGAATTCTTTTCAACAAAAACATATCCATAAATTCTTGTTTTCTTTCTGGAATAAGAATTTCGGCTTTTGCAATAGCAATATCATTAAAATATTCTATAGAGATGATTCTGCCTATACGACCGTTAAATTCTCCTTTATTTCCTTTTTGAAACCAGCTTACATATTCAGAAACCGGAACAATCCACAAAGGTTTTTCTTTGTGGCTTAGAAAAAGATTAGCTTCAGGATAAAAAGCCTCACTAATATTCTCTGGCTTATTATACGATGTCCCATTAATATAGTTTTGAATACAATTCTCAATGTGAGACTGTTCAGATTGTGCAAAACAATTATTTGACAGGAGTACAAATAAAATTGCGAAAAAGATTTCTCTCATAAACGTTGGATTTTAATGATTTAAAAATGTTCCGCAAAAGTATATTGCTTAGTTTTTAAATCATTCCAGCTTTATCATAACGAAGTCCGAATGTATATTTTAGGAGTGAAAAATCATGCTTTTTGGTAATTTGAAGGCGTAGTTCCTGTGATTTTTTTAAATGAACTATAAAATGTACTGCTCGAATTAAACCCGGATTCAAAACCCACCGCATCTATTTTCAACTGAGTATTTTCTTTTAATAGTCGCTTTGCTTCATCTATTCTATATTCATTGATGAATTGTGTAAAGCTTCTATTCAAATTATCATTAATAAATTGAGATAGTAATTGAGGGCGAACATTTAATTCCTTTGCTAAAATGGATAAAGTGAGATCAGGATTAGTATAGATTTTCCTTGTTTCAAAAAGTATATTAATTTTTTCCTGAATTTCCTTTACCAGCTTTTCATCTATTTTGTTAACGTATTTTTCTTTACTAACCACAGAAATTAACGTTTTGTTTTTTGCATAATAAATCACAAGGAAAGAAATATAAAAGCTGAAAGAAAAAGTCAAAGCCCCGGAAATATATGAAGTATACCTCGATAAAGAATAGGAAAGCCAGATTGCAAAAACACCACAGATAACTGACAATATCCAGGTTTCCTGATAGCTAATCTGCTTGCGATTCCTGACCAACTTCCTAAAAATAGGTCTTGCCTCATAAATGGATAATACTATAAAAACAAACCATTGAATATTGATAGAATAATAAATGATTCCCCTCCAAATCTCAGGATTTTCTTGGTATGGAAAAAGAAAACCAAAAATACTTATAGCCATCAATATAAAAATGAGGCTATATTTTGCAAAAGAATCATTAAGATTCTGCAGTATTGATTTAACAAAAAAAAACAATAGAGGACCAATAAAAAAACAAGCCGACAAACCTATTTGTAAATACGTTTTAGACAACTGCGGATTAAAATTATAAAATACAGATTTTCCGATCCTTGTACTTAAAGATAATAATAAAAGCCCCAGAAATACATCGGATATACCTTTATTTCTCTTGAAAAATAAAAAATAGAATCCCAAAACAATACTATTAAAGACGCCTATAGCACTTAAAAAAAACAATATTTGATTGTCGATTTCCATTATTTTAAAATCTGTTTCATTTTGGAGTTATTAGCTGTTATCGTTTCTGGATTCATGATATGGTTAGATTCTTACCACAAAATTTCTTTACAAAGCCGATATGCCAAATTTAGTGAAAACTTTTTTAGAAAGCACTTTACTAATGTTGGTATAAAACCTTTGTTCTTACAACAAAATAGTTTCTATTAACTCAAAGCCTGGAGACTCTGCGGAGCGGGGATTTCTTTTGAAATAAAACATATACATCAACTACAGAACTTTTTCTTTATGCTTAAAGAAAAGAGTTAACACTACATTACGGAAATCCATAATAAAACGTTTAATAAAAATATTTAACTTTAAAATAAAAATGTCAAGATTAATAATCGCTGATCAAACTTTGTTTAATGAATGCATAGAAGCATTTAGAAGCTCGAAAAAAGAACCTTTTATATTTGATCCAATTGATAATTGTTATTGTGTTATACTTTCTCCTTTTGTAATTACACAAACTTGGGAAATAGGAATTTTTACAGTAGAGCCCAGTCGAGAGGTTAAGTTGTCAATGTATCACAATGCGTTTATTAGTTACGTGAAAATTAATAAAGAAGTTAATAGACTATCGGCTCCCTTGTACAGTCAAGCATTAAGTTCAATATTATCATTCATTTCTTTACGTCATTTCAAAGCTATAAAAAATCATTATTTTCATAATCAACTTCCCAATATAACTTGTCAGGAAATATTAAATACGTTTGCAGTAAATCATCCCATTATAACATGTGGTCCAAGTGCTGAAAGTTGGCAATTAGATCTCGATGAAGAAAGAATTGTATTCGACCAAACCAAATTGTTAATTGAACATTTATACAAAATTGAATACAAAAATTATTCATCAATTATGCAAAGTATAAGGATGGTTCAAATGTCACTAGCTAACAAACGTGAAGACTTTGGGCTCGCATATCAATTAATTGTTGCCAGTATTGAATCTGTAGCCCAATTAGCTATAAGTAGAGATAAAGTTAAAGAAAAGCATTTTAAAGAAAGTACTTGGAAGAATAAAAGCAAAACAGATACTGACTTTTTAGAACTATATAAAGAATATAAAAGGTCTCGAGGTGGCAACCAATATCTAAGCGAGAGATATGTACAATTTATAATGACTTATTTTCCATATAAAAAGTGGAATGCAGTTCTAAAAAGTCCATTACAAGAATTTATCAATAAAATAGATTATACTTCTTTAGATAATTTTGGTATAAAAACTTCAAAACAAGAAATTGAAAGATCTTTTACTGGAATACAAATAGAAGATCTAAATGAAAATGAAATAAAAGAAATTATAAAAAAAACGTACAAGTATCGTTCAGAATTCGTTCATCAAGGTAAACAGCCTCCACATAGAGACCCACATAGTAGAAACACATTTTTTGAAGGTACTAATATATTTAATGAAAATACTATATCTGAGCAGTTACTTCCCAAATACGATTTAATATGCAATATTGCTAAAAATAGTATTTTAAATTTTATGTATGATATAAAAATGTAATGGCTAATTTGATTGCAATATGACTTAGGAGAATCATTATACATTAAATTACAATCTACCCTTACAGAAATTGCTTATGATTTTAAAGACTATGAAAAGGTTTCGAAATTATACTTAAATAAGTAGAAAGCCCCCATTAAGGGGCTGTTTTTATTATTCGCTTTTACTATGCCCAAAGAAGTATCCTAGAATTAGAAGAAATGCACTCTCAACAATTTTTAACGGTTCATGTCCAATAAACATCATAGCTAACAAGCAAATACCTATTATCAATAATAAGAAAGCTCCAAATATTGATGCAATTGATTCTCTTTTGATAAACTTAAGAATGATTTCCGATTTCATTTCTAGAAGCTTCATATTACGTTCCTTGAGTATGATTTCATCCAACAAATTTGGGGGATTACCTTCTTTCTCATTAATATTTACTTGTAATTTTTCCCTTAATTCTTCAAGCTGTCCTAATAATTTTTCTCTATTCTCATTCTCAGGAAGAGTAAGTGCTGTATTTTTTACCGATTCAATTTTGTCAATTTCTTCTAGTTGATTTAATCGGTTTTTAGCATATTCTAACAATGAATAAAGGTGATGTTTGATATTAAATCTAAATCCAGAATAACTATCAGGAAATTCAGTAACTGTGAAATGGATCTTATTGTTATAATTTAACGTTTCCTTTGCAATAAATTGTTCATCATTAATAAGATTATTTATTTCATCTATTTTTATTCTTAATTCTCCAATAGATAATTTGGATAATGTTTCAGTATCAATATTTTTGCTTTCAAGTACTCTTTTATAATGTTCAGCCGCTTCTTTTATAAAATACTTTCTCGCTGTTAATATTGTATCAAAGTTTATAATGGATTCCATGTTTTAGTTTTTCACAAATATAACAAAAAGCCCTCTTAAAAAGAAAGCTTGTATATTATTGGAGAACCCCTGTATTTGGTGGTGTTAGTATTTCTTTCTTAATCTCATCTTGCATTTTATCCAGTCATTTATTCCGACTTTCTCCATGGTAGCTTTCTGGCTGAATAATGGCTTCTTTCCTTCTATTTCTGTAAAAACACGATAGAATGCATCATCGTTGTTTATGATAATCCATAAAAAAAGCTCCCTAAAAAAGGAGCTTTTGTGACCGCGGAGGGGTTCGAACCCCCAACCCTCAGAGCCGAAATCTGATATTCTATCCAGTTGAACTACGCAGCCGATTTTATTAGTAATAAGTAATTAATAATAAGTAATGCAAATATTGCCTATTACTAATTACTCATTGCTTATATTTTAGAAAGTAATTTTCACACCTCCCAGAATCTGTGCACCCAGGACTTTATATCCTTTGTACGTCTGGTATTTTGAGCTTAGAAGATTATTTCCGAGTGCGAAAATACTGAAATTTTTGTGAATTTTATACTCTGCGGAAAGATTTAAATCAGCATATCCTCCAACTTTATCATTCGTGTTCTCTGTTGACTGGAAAATCATGTTCGGAGCACCTACTCCTTCAATCCCATAAGAGTTTGTTGTTCTGTCACTTGCAAAGATTCCTTTGAACCCTAACAGTAACTTTTTATCCAGCATGGTATATTTTGCGCCGATGCTTGCATTCAGTAAAGGAACGTTGTAAATATTGTCATAATTCTTCAAACTGTACTTTGTAAACCTTACTTCTCCGTCAATAACTAGGTTTTCCAATGGGAAATACTGCACGCTCCCTTTAATATCGCTTACATTTCCATCATCATATACTGCGGAGAATGTATTGGCAAAATTGTAGGCAGAACGGTTAAGCGTATATACATTATCAAAAAGGCCATTTGCTTTAAAGAACATAATATCTCTCATCTTTCCAAAACCTGCAGAGAAGTCATATTTCAACGTTTCATCAATATCTCCTCTCAATCCTACATAGAAATGATATTTCGTCTCTGTTGGCTTTAAATACTGGTCAGAAATGATAAATGGATTTACCTGTAACATATCGCCATACGTATTCAGCTTAAGACCTCCGTCTACCCCACCATAAAATTTAAATTCTTTAGCAGCAGCCACCTGAAACTCAGCCTGTGGAAACCAATATGTTTTATTGTTTTTTAAACGTTCAGCCATCAGATCATTCGAATTTTTAGCATTCAGGAATGAGAAAGAAGAACCTAACATCAAATAAGACTCCCCTTTTCTGAAAGTTACTTTCGGAGTAAGGCTTGTATTGAAGAAATTCGCAGAATTCTTATCTCTGATCGCGAAGTCCGTTTTCACAGCTTCCAATCCAACGCCTAAGTCAGCATTCAGGTTAATTCCTGATTTTCCTAATTCTACAGCATGCTTAGAGAAATTAGCCAAAATGGAAACCTGGTTTTCCTGAGCATCAAAATGATCTTTCAGGAAAGACGACTTCACTCTTACATCATTAAGAATCTCATTGGAGTAAAAGTCATAATACCCGTTTACTTTAAATTGATTGACTCTCTGCTTCAGATCAACATCCGCCGAAGGTTCCAAAGCATAAATTCCATAATAATTATAGTTATTCATGCCATATTCAGCATTGATGTTGAACTTTCCTTTTTCTCCATAAGAATTTAGAAAAGCAGCAAATGCAGCCGAGGTTTGTTTTGAATTCCAGTCGTACTCTTTTTTTAGACCATTGGTAGAAAGTACATGAACATCCCCTCCTACTTCAAGCTTATTTTCAAGGGTTTTGGAAACATTTCCATCCAATAGAATTTTTCCATAATTCCCCATTCCAAACTGAACATAGTTATTTTGGGCTGTTCCGTCAAACTTTGGAGTTACATCCTGTCCCTGAATGGTTGATGTTTTAAAATCTGAAACCGCAGGAACGTCTGTGATGGTATATTTCACAGGATTCTGGGATTTCTCCTCAGGTGGGTAATTCTTAATGGTTTCTATGGAAGTCTTCTTCTTCTCGATCTTCTTCACTTCCGGTTCTCTTTTCTTGTTAAGAACCAGTTTCTCTTCCTTGATTTGAGAAAACGCCACCGACGAAATCCCTAAAAATATTATAGATAATAATTGAATTTTCTTGTTCATATTTTCTTTATTTGAAAAATATAACTGCTTTTATTTATTGGAAGCCATATAGTTTCCCAATAGCGCTTTTCCTGACTGTTTTGAAAAAGTTTTCCCCAGTCTGAATATATTAAACAGCCAAAGGCTTTGATAAACTTGTAATTTGTATTGATAATTTTTCGTTGTGCTGTTATCTGCTACATCATAGCTATAAGCAATATCGTAAGGAAATCCCGAAGGCAGTAACCCAACGGTGAGCATACTTCCAATCATTGGGTTTCCACAAGAAGGAGTACGGGTCATCATGGGATGCAGAGTTATTTTCGCTGCATGAGTACTGTCTTCTACAATTTCATAAATTTCCGAATGTTTTAAAATATCAAACTCTTTCTTAAGTTCTTTGTTCACCACAAAAGCTTTCTGCTTTGGAAAATCAGCCTTTGCATGGCGATATTCCTTGGGATAGGCATTATATGATGGTATACAGCTCCAAAGGGAAGCTGAGACTAAAAAAGAATATGCAGAAATTTTAAACACTTTCATTCTCTATTTCTTGATCTGCTTTTTAACTTCTTTCGCTTCTGCAACGATTTCCGGGAAGTCTTTATAGTTGGCAATAATCTGATCACATGTATAACTTGCCTGATAATTATCTTTCAGACCGATATAGTTTTTCGCCATCAGTACCAACGCTTTCGCACCCCAATATTCTTCTGATGAATAATTATTAGCCAGCTTAAAGATGGTTTCGTTAGAAGATTTAAATGCCTTTCCTTTATTCTGATAATATGCTTTGGCATACAATGCTTCTGCTGCAACCGAAGTATTTGAAGATTTTTCGAGAGAAGAATAAGCGGCCTGTGCATCTTTATCTTTTCCTGCATTCATCAAACTTCTTGCCTTAATTACTTTTGCTGTTTCAATAACTGCTGTTGAGTTTTTAGAATTGGCAATCACTGCATTGGCTAATTTTTCAGCTTCTGAGAAGTTTTTCTCATCAGCGTAAAGTTTCATCAGCTCAACGTTTGCATAATTTTTAATCCCAATATTTGAAGAGTTTCTGATGCCTTCAAGGTACTTTTTCGCTTCCGAAGTATTCCCTTGTGCAATAAAGATTTGAGCTAAACGAGTTTGTGCATCATCCTGGTAATCATTCTGAATTCCAGCCACTTCCTGCAATACAAGTAAAGCTTTTGTTGAATTATTAGTTTGATAATAACTTTCTCCCAATTCATACTTAGCCTGGTAAAGACCTTCTCCCGTAGGATTCTGCGTCAGATACTTTTCATAATAAGAAATAGCATTTTTATAATCTTTCTTAGCGAAGTATTGTTTTCCGGTAGACAGGTTGATCTCATCAATTTCTGAAGCATCAACATTTACTCCGATATTTCTTGCAAAGGTTTCGTATCCTGAAACATCTCCGTTTTTCGTGAACAGAGGTTTCGCAGCCTGAACAATTTTCTGAGCATACGCTGTATTTTTGTACTGTTCACCAAGAGATTTCAGTTCTGAAAGCGCTTTGTCATTCTGATTCTGATCGATATAATTCTGAGCCCTGTAAATAGAAGCATTAGCAATTAAATCTTTGTCTGAAGAAGTTTTAATGACTTTTCCAAAATAATCATTAGAGTTGGCAAAATCATCCTGATCCGCATAAGCCGTTCCTATCTCATATTGAGCATCATCATAATATTCGGAATCCGGATATTTTGATAAAAGGTTTTTAAGGTTTGTAATTTTTGCCTGAGTATCCCCTTTAAAGCCTAGAGCCATTGCTTTTTGGTAAAGAGTATAATCTGTTGCGTCCACATTTTTGTCGTAGATCGCAATCGCTTCATTCAGATCGTTATTGGCGTAATGAATATCCGCCAGACGAAGTTCTGCATCATTTTTAAACTCAGGTTTCGGATTGGCAAGATACTGTTTGAAATATGTTTCTGCCTGATCAAATTTCTTAGATTTGAAATAGGCATATCCTAAATCATAAGGCAATTGCTGCTTCTCAGGGAAATTCTCGTTAAGAAGTTTCTCGTAACGTACAATTGCTGAAGGATAATTCCCTTTCTGATAATATACCTGTGCCAGCCAGTACAAGGCTCTGCTATTGAATTCTTTATTGATATTGAAACCAAGACTTCTTAAGAAATATTTCTCAGCTTCATCGTAATTTCCTTTGTTAAATTCTTCCGTTCCTAATAAATAAGAAACTTCCTGATCTACTTTATTGATTTCAGGGGTAGAACTCTGCAGTCTGTCGATTGCATTTAATGTTTCTTTATAGTTTCCTGAATACAGATAGGACTTCACCAATAAAGACCTCATTTCTGAAGCATTTCCAGCATTCTGGTTATCGTTGATATAACTTTGAATTACTGCAGACGGACTTTCGAACGGGTTTCCGATGTCATAACCCAATTTGGCGTATTGTTCGTGAGCCAGTTTTTTTACTTTCGCATCATAATCCATCTGGTAAGAAGAACGGAATGCTGAAAGTGCTTCCTGCTTTTTGTCTACCGCCAGATAAGCATTTCCTAACTGATAGTAAGCATTCTGTGCCAATGCCGAATTGCTGTTCAGAAGCTGGTTATAATAAGAAACCGCTTCATCATATTTTTTCAGCTGAGCAGCCACGAATCCCATCTCATATAAATCATTTTCAGATGGATTTTGCTGTACACTCAGGTAATCTTTTAAGTGAGGATAGGCAGAAGTATAATCATTCTTCATGAAGTAACTTTCTCCGATGATCTTATGAACCTCTGCTTTATAAGATTCAGAAATACTCTCATTCAGCAGGGCATTTCCTTCTGAGATCGCCTTGTCGTAGTTCTTATCATTATAATACATCTGTACATAATAAGGACGAACCAATTTTGAGAATTTATCCTGATTTTTTATCGAGTCAAAATATTGGAAAGCTTTATCATTCTGCCTGTTGCTGTAATACAAATGTCCCAGCATATAGGCGATATCGCCTTTCTGAGACTGATCTGCAGATTTATAAGCCTCTTCAAGTGCATCCGTTGCTCCTTTTGAATCTCCGGTCATGAATTTTGCATAGCCCAATTTCAGAATATACTGTGTATTTTCATCCTTTGAAAGCTGATACTGGTTTACTTTTTTCAAAGTCTCCAATGCTTTGTCAAAATCTTTTTTAGCCAGATAATAATCTGCCAACGGTAAGTTTGCCTGAGCAAAATAAGCAGAGTTTGGATATTCTTTCATGAAAGCTGTTAAACCTTCCTCAGCATGGTTTTTCTGAAGAATTACCCCAATCACATTATCAAAAAACTGCGCCGCCTCCTTTTTCGAACGCGACAGATTCTGATTGTAGAAATATTGTCTTGCATATTCGTATTGGGAGGCGTTATATATCTTGGTTTGGTAAAGATTTTCAGCGAGATTGAATCTGTAATTTTCTTTCTGGGTAAAATATTGGGACTGCTGAGCCTCGGAGATTCCGAAATACATCACAGCAGCCGCTAAAAGTATTTTTTTTGATTTCATTCTTCTTTATATAAGAAAATTAGTCTAAATAAGTTAACGAAAATATTAAAAACTTATTGTTTAGGCAAGTTTTAGCACATTTAAAGCCATAAAATAACGATTTAATAACAATGAAACCATTTCACTGTTTAATGATAAAAATCCTTAATTTAGTCGCTTAAAATATAAACAAATTGGTAATCAATCATCAAAAACATATTTGATCTGATACTTTTTCAACAGCAGCTAAAAACATACCATTAACATATTATATATGAAATTTAAGATACTTTTAGCATTAATTTTTGTCAACCTGATTCAGGCTCAGAAATTCAACTTTCCAGAAACAGCTGTAACAGACTCCGTTATATTGGAAAAACAGATGCCTATTCTCGCTTCACAGCTTATTCCCCATATACAATCGAAGAAGTATAAACCTAAGAATGAATTAGACTTTTCAGATGCTTTATTCCGTTTGCAGATCGTAGCTCAGGATTATAAGCAATCGCTCTCCACCCTTGCGGAAAATCGTAATCAATTTGCTGATCACAACATGGCAGGGTACAGATTTCTCGGCTACGAATTGTACAGTATGGCTAAAATGCTTGAAAGAGAAGGTAAAGTTCCATTTTCCAACGCTCTTCAAACAGCATTCAACCAAAAATATGAAAGTCTCCCTGTTTCATTAACTCCAAAAGTCGGATTAGCTGTTAACGGAAATGTTGGTGATTCCAGAATGTATTTGAGAAAAGCACTGGACAAGCAAAAAGGGAAAAAAACGATGGATTTTGCTACAGCATTTGCTTTGTGTAAAAGTTATTTAAACTATAAAACCTATTCCAGCATCAAGCCACAGGTAACACAGCTGCTGGATTTAAAAGAAAAAGAAAGATTCGTTATGGAGACTCAGGATCTTCATCTAAAAAACGGAAATACACTTACGATTACCATTGCCAGAAAAAAAGAAAATACCTCTCCATTGCCTGTTATTCTTACCAATAATATTTACGCAGGTTCATCTGATGACTTTTTTGCAAAGAGAGCCGCTGTCTATAATTATGTGGGAGCAGTAGTGAATACCCGCGGTAAAAGAAACAGCAATGATGTGAACAATCCTTTTGAGCACGAATCAGAAGATATTTATGAAGTGATCGACTGGATAAGTAAACAACCATGGTGCAACGGAAAAGTGGGAATGATTGGAGGAAGTTACCTGGGATTCAGCCAATGGGCAGCCGTAAAAAGGCTACATCCTGCATTAAAAACAATTGTTCCGCAGGTTGCTGTAGGAATAGGAATCGACTATCCTGCTCAGAATAATATATTTATGAACTATATGCTGCAATGGATTCAGTATGTAACCAACAACAAACTTACAGATGAAAAAGACTTTGCGAATTCCACAAAATGGGACTCTATCAATACAAAATGGTATAAAAGCGGTCAATCTTTCAGATCTCTGGATACCATAAGCGGTAAACCCAGCAAAATATTCCAAAGATGGCTGGATCATCCGGGATATGATCAATATTGGCAAAAGATGGTTCCTTATAAAGAAGATTTTTCTAACATCAACATTCCTATATTAACGACCACGGGATACTATGATGATGATCAGATTGGAGCACTGTATTATTTTAAGCAACACCATCAGTACAATAAAAACGCAAATCATTATCTGGTTATAGGGCCTTACAATCATGGAGGAGCGCAAAGCTTTGGCTTCACCTATCAAAATGGGCAGCAGCCAATCGATCCAGTGGCTCGGATAAGCATTGATGATCTTGCTTTTTCCTGGTTCGATTATATTCTTAAAGATGGTAAAAAGCCCGAGATTTTAAAAGACAGGATCAATTTTCAGGTAATGAGCACCAATACCTGGAAACATGTCGCCAATCTTGATAAAATGCATACCTCTACTTTGAAATTCTACCTTCAGGATCATAAGAATGTATCTTCTGTCTTTAACAAACCCGATACTCAAAGTTTCACAAAACAAACTGTTGACCTTAAGAACAGAGATCAAAAAGAATCTTACTATAAAATTGATAAACAAAACAGTGTAAAATCAACCCATTCAATTGCTTTTGAAAGCGAAGTTCTGGATAAGGACATAATCATCAGTGGAAATCTATCGGGATTCTTCAATGTTTCAATCAACAAAAAGGATTTTGATACAGATATGTATTTATATCAGATTCCACCAAATGGAAAACCATTTTTATTATCAACCCATATTGTAAGAGCAAGCTATGCGAAGAATAATGAGGTACGCCAACTTCTTGAGCCTAATACAATAGAACAGATCCCCATTAACAATTCCTATTTTATGAGTAAAAAGATGGAAAAAGGAAGTAAGCTGCTTTTATTGGTCGGTGTTAATAAAAATCCCAACTGGCAGATCAATTATGGTACAGGAAA
Source organism: Chryseobacterium sp. JK1 (assembly GCF_050632815.1). Classification (NCBI taxonomy): domain Bacteria; kingdom Pseudomonadati; phylum Bacteroidota; class Flavobacteriia; order Flavobacteriales; family Weeksellaceae; genus Chryseobacterium; species Chryseobacterium sp. JK1. Next base: position 2,042,538 of record NZ_JBODRU010000001.1, read on the forward strand.
AGATGTAAGTGATGAAACGATAAAGGATTCCGGGGAACCTTTGGAGATAAAATGGTACAACGACAGCTATGTTGAAATCCCTGTATACAACGAGTAAAGCCTTATGTTCAGGGAATTTTACCCAAATGTTGTTAACGACTGTTAACATCAAAATAAAAAATCATTACATTTGCTTTTTTTCAAATCAAATATAGTTATTGAATGAGTCAACTTTTTAGAAGAAAAATCTATTCAGATACAGATACTTCAACGGGACTTTTAAGAGTCTTAGGCGTGTGGGACATCGTGTTTTTTGGTATTGCGGCCATTATCGGAGCTGGAAGTTTCAGCAGTTTGGGAGAAGCCGTTTTCAGAGGAGGTCCCGGTGTTATCCTTCTATATTTGATCTGTGGTTTTGCCTGCGGCTTTACTGCTTTATGCTATGCTGAGTTTGCCAGCAGAATTCCCACTGCGGGATCTGCCTATACTTATGCTTATGCAAGTTTTGGAGAACTTATTGCCTGGGTGATCGGCTGGGCTTTGATTATGGAATATTCATTCGGAAATATCTATGTTGCCTTTTCCTGGTCGGATTATTTCACCAGCTTTCTGAGCCGTCTCGGAATGCACATCCCCGATTATCTGACCTGTAGTTACACCGAAGCGCGAAAAGCATTTCAATATGGTTCAGAAAACAAAGAATTATTAAATGCATGGAAAACTGCGCCACTCATAGGAAGCCTTAAATTCATTGTAGACGTTCCGGCATTGGTCATCAACGGATTGATTACCTGGCTTTGCTACGTAGGTGTGAAAGAAAGTAAAAACTTCAACAACTCATTGGTCATCTTAAAACTGGGAGTCATTGTGTTAGTCATTCTCGTGGGAGTTGCTTATGTAAACACTGAAAACTGGACACCAATAAGCCCCACTACGGGAACTCCATCTTTTATGCCTAATGGCTTTGCTGGAGTAATGAGTGCTGTTTCCGGAGTATTTTTTGCCTATATAGGATTTGACGCTTTAAGTGTGCTTTCTGAAGAAACAAAAGATCCTCAAAAGACCCTGCCAAAAGGAATGATCATCTCTCTTGTTCTGTGTACTGTGATCTATATCGCATTAACTCTTGTGTTAACAGGAATGGTAGATTATAAGAAATTTGACGGTGTCGGAGATCCTCTTTCATTTATATTTGAAAAAACAAATGCTAATGTAGCCTGGATGGAGCTTATCGTTTCCTTCGTGGCTATTGTGGCCATTACAACAGTACTATTGGTTTTCCAGATGGGACAGCCGAGAATCTGGTATGCGATGAGCCGTGACGGATTGATGCCTGCAAGATTTCAAAAGGTACATTCTAAATACAAAACACCATCATACGCCACTGTTGTTACCGGAATTGTAGTGGGTATTCCAATTTTGTTTACAGATAAAACATTCATCCTTGACTTTACCAGTATCGGAACAATCTTCGCTTTTGTACTTGTTTGTGCGGGAGTTCTTCTTCTTCCTGCTAAAGAAAAGATCAAGGGAAGATTTCACCTTCCGTATGTGAATGGTAAGATCATTTTCCCGGTTATTTTTATTGGAGGACTATTTGCTTTCTATAAATGGCAGCCGGAATTTTTCACCACTTTAATGGATTGGGCAGATCCTAAAGAAGGAGAATTCAGAGCCTCTATCTTCTTCTTTATTATCATTAATTTGATTTTATGTGTTGTCACCTTCATCAAAAATCTTTCTCTGATTCCATTAATCGGTTTAAGCTCGTGTCTGTATCTTCTTACCGGAATGAGCCACGAAAACTGGTTCTGGTTCGGAATGTGGTTCCTGATCGGAATGGTGATTTACTTCTGTTATGGATACAAAAACAGTAAGCTTGGAAAGGAATTAAAGAATAGCTAGAAATAATAAAAAAAGCTCTAAAAGGCAAAATTGCAAAAAGGAAAACCATTGGCAGACCGATTTGCAATTTTGCCTTTTTCTTTTTACTCTATGACAAAAATCGGCAGCATTATTGCTATATCCTTCAAAGAATCAATAAACTACACTACCATGTCTGAAAGAATAAAAACCTACAGAGAATTCTATCAGTTCTACCTTACAGAACACAGTAAAACAGGAACCCGCATTTTTCACTTTATCGGAACCCTGCTTGTATTTTTCGTTATAGGATACGTTATCAGCTCCGGAAAGGAAAGATTTCTTTGGTATATTCCGATTTTCGGATATGGATTTGCATGGTTCAGTCACGCCGTTATTGAAAGGAACAAACCGGCAACGTTTAAATACCCTATATGGTCTTTAATTTCGGATTTCAGATTGTTTTTTGAACTCCTGATCGGAAAACAGAAATTCTTAATCCCAAACAAACAGCCACAGAATCAGGAATAAAGAATATAATATACAGGTTAATATTAAGTTAACTAATATTGCTTTTCAAGAATATCATAGTGAATGGTATTCATCACTTTTTCTGTTAATGCATCTCCATCCATTTTAATATGCTCAGGTTTATAATCCGAAAATGTGATGGTTTTATCTTGGTTAAAAGTCACAATAACTTCTTCTAAAATAGTTTTATCATCTACATAAAACTGAATTCTGTTATCAACAATCCTCCAAAATGAGAGTCTCGGCTCAGAAGGGCTGCAATCTCCCACATTCCCTTCAGTATAGTTATAAACCGCAAAACTATCTTCTCTTATAGAATAATTTCGCATCAGACGACAATTATCAAAATCTTTAATGACCTTCTTTTTATTTTCATAAAATCCTGATTCTTTCAGTTTCCAGAAACCTATCACATTGTCTTTTGATAGTTTTTGAGCATTCATAAAAGGAAATACTGAGGTAAGTAAAGCAAGAGAAAAGACCTTATGCATGATGGATTGTGTTGTGTTTTTTTATCTGATTTCATACGAATATACAATAATTAGAACAAACAGTTTCGGGGGGGGGGGGGGGG